>SYDJ01000059.1 GCA_005801205.1 Gammaproteobacteria bacterium | reverse complement strand
TTCCTGCACCATTTTCACCAACCAAACCATGAATGGAACCCGCCCTAACAGAAAGATTTATCCCCTTCAATACTGGTGCAGAAAATGACTTGTACAAGCCTTTTATTTCTATACTCATTATTATTGCGCAACCACATGAGGAAGCTGCTCTGCGATAATTAAATCTACCGCAGTTTCTTTGTTTATTTCTGTCGCCTTTCCAGACAACACATCTAACGCGAATTCAATTCCGTATATTGCAAATAAGTCACCATGCTGCTCAACGGTGGCCTTTATGCTGCCATCTTTTAGCAATGGTTTAATGGCTGATATATTGTCAAAGCCCGCTATAGCCACAGGGTGATTTAATTTTGCCAAATTAACCGCCGATGCAGCACCTAACGCCATATTGTCATTCGCAGCCAAGATAACATTAGTTTCAGGGTGCTGTTGTAAAATAGCGGAGGTGATTTCAATCGCTTTAGTTTGATCCCACGCTGCGCTTTGTATTGTCACTATATTTTTTCCTGCGGCCTTAACCGCATCTTCAAACCCAAGCCTACGTTGAATGGAATTATTAGCCGAAGGTATGCCCTCTAAAATCACCACTTGTGCATCCGGCGCTGCATTTTTCAAAACATAATCTGCCACCAGTTTTGCACCTTCACGGTTGCTTGGGCCAATAAAAGGAATTGTCATGCCGTACTCGGCAAGCACATCCGCATCCAAGCGGTTGTCGATATTTACAATCACAATACCGGCAGCTTTAGCGCGCGCCAACGCGGGTACCAATGCTTTAGAATCTGCAGGGCAAATCACAATGGCTTTAACGCCCATAGCAATCATTTGATCTACCAGCGCCACTTGCTGTGAAAGATCACTTTCATTTTTTATCCCATTGACAATCAGCTCATACTTATCAGAATTTTTACTGTGGTGCTCTTCAGCACTTTTTGCCATATTGACAAAAAATTCATTCGCCAAAGATTTCATAATTAACGCCACTTTTGGCCGTTTTACATCTTCCGATGAATTTTTATTTTTCCCATCATTGCAAGCCGACAGAAAAAACAAAGCCGTAATAACAAGTAGCAGCGGGCGTAAAAAAGTCATATTGAATCCTCAAATTCATCTATTTATAAAGTTCATCTATTTATTAAATTCATCTATTTATAAGTAGGCATTAACCACCTAGATAAGGTTTTTATTGTAGGTTTTACACTCGCTATAACTCGGCGCAGTTAGATTCTGTTCAACGTGCATTGCCAAAAAACGTTCAATCTCAGCGGCCAATGGCGCAGCACCCTCAGCTGATTGTTTAGTGACCGATAAGGTCGCTGCTGCAGAAGCTTGCCGCACTGCATGCTCAATCACTTGAGCGTCGAACACACCATCGCACAGCTTACTTGCCGCGATAATGGCAACCGCTAAGACGCCGTTAAATACATCACCGGCACCGGTAGGATCAACTGCAGCAACTTTGTAGGCGTTGATGTGCGTAAAATTATCGTCACAAGCAATGCTGCAACCTTCAGAACCTTTGGTAATAATTACAATTTCTGCACCTAACGCGCGTAATTTATCAACACCTTCGGCAATGCTTTCGTGACTGTTGGGGTAAATACCTGACAGCAATTCCATTTCAGTTTCATTCGGCGTGAAAATCCTAGCCAGCGGTAGCAATTCAAGCACATCTATACTCGCAGGCGCAGGGTTAAGTATGGAGGGCACAGAATATTTTTCGGCCATTTTAAGTGCAGCCATTACAGATTCTAACGGCACCTCCATTTGCACTATCACCATATCTGCTTCCGCAATCACAGACTCGGCGGCCTGTACGTGTGCAACCGTTAACGCTGCATTGGCACCGGGTGCCACCACGATCATGTTGTTAGCATTTTCATCCACCAAGATAGTCGCGGTTCCGGTTGCGCACGCAGAAGCGGAATGAACATGCGTAGTATTCACAGAGTTAGCATTCAGATATTTTACGGCCAAGGCTCCGAAATGATCATCACCTACACACGCAACCATGGTCACAGAACCACCCGCACGTGCAGCCGCAACAGCTTGATTTAAACCCTTTCCACCAAGCGTTAATGCCGCATGCTTAGCCATTACGGTTTCATTTAGCTTCGGAAAATTTGCCACATAGGTTGTTAGGTCACAATTAATGCTGCCAACCACCACTATATTTGGCTTAATGCGTTGAGTATGTAAGATATTTTGAGACTTGATAATTTCACTCAAGGTAAATGCCCCTAATACGAGTTTAAATCAGTATAGTGTTAAGGTTTCATCAAAAAAATGTTGGAAGGTTCACTATAGTGATTACGTCCCAATAAAAATGGCTGCGCCTCGTGTTAATGACCAATACGTAGCAATGCACCCCAGCGCGTATGCCGCTGGTAATTTGCCCGACTGTTCAATTGATAGTGCAACATTCATTTTATGTGAGACGAGATTTACGAAGTGAATCGCCAGCAATACGAAGACCACAAAAGCAATTTGCCCAAACTCAACACCAATATTAAAACCCAGCAACGCAATAGGCACTTCCCCAGAGGGCACGCCAAGTTGCATTAAAGCCCCCGCAAAACCAAGGCCGTGCAACAAACCAAACCCACCGGCAACAACCCAAGGAAAACGCACAGTAAACCCTGCCTGCCCTTTTGCTGCACGAATAACTTCATAAGCCAAGATCACAATTGAAAAAGCAATACTTGCCTCTACGGGCGCGCTAGGTAAAGCCAGCAATCCCATAAAAGATAAGGCCAGCGTTATGCTGTGAGCAACCGTAAATGCAGTAATCGCTTTTAATAATGCGTTAGCACTGGTAACCAAGAGCATAATGCCAAGCACAAAGAATAAATGGTCGATACCCTCAAGAATATGCTGAAAACCAAGTGCGGCGTAGCGTGTAGCTAGCGTTGGAATACTGGCTGAGGCAGCAGCCAAATCACTCAGTGAAACTGTAATAATGTCACCTTCACGCAAAAAAAGTGTGCGTGTTTCTGTATTATCCAGCCATTTTGCATGGATTAATAACGCATCGCGGTTCCACGTTAAAATAATGCTATCACCTGCAGTCAAGCCTTCATCGCCACAATTAAACTTAATTTCTGAGGTTACCTTTAGCTTATTTTTGGAATTTTTTAAATTACATTTCTTAGGTAAAATGGGTGAAGAAATAACATCGTCTACACCTCCTTGAGTAATGATCACTAGTTGATAGTTATGATCTGGGAGCTCCAAAAATTCGACTTCTGTAACGCCAATGTCATGACCAAATGCGGGCATTGCCATTACCGCAACCCGCCAGTATTAGGGACAGTTAAGTTGCCGAGTTTAATGGCACCTGCATTGAGATCCACCGCTAACTCACCACCTGATGCACTCGCTACCCGAACATTAATACGATAATCACCCGTAGCAGGAATCACGAGGTTTTTATAGGTTAGCCACTCAGTAGCATCTATCCAGCCGACATTAAAACCGCCGCCAACATCGCTAGTCGCTTCAATGTCCACGTTATCTGAACGAAATGCACCGCCGGTATTACCTACTGTCTTATCAAAAAACTCCGTGTAACTTTCGGCCTGAAATACGTCGGCATGGGCGCTTGCGGTCACAGCAAAAGCCAAATAGACAACCATGCCGATTAAATTTTTCTTTTTACGAATAGAGTTAAACATTTTATTTACCTCGAGATAACTTAAACGATTAATTTATTGACTGGAAATCCTCATACAACTCAATAAGGACGGCGCAGCTGATGCACACTTATCACTCACAAAAACTACAGATAAGATTATTATTAGACTTTTTTTCTGCCAAATTTGTTAATTTTTAACCTTAAAGTAAATCTGGCACTCGAAAAATACACAGTAATTATTGCAGGAACGTTACTTTAACGATTAAGTATTTTTTATTCAACAACCTTTTTAGTGCAAAAATGACAAGCAATCGATATAGTTAAGTTAAATTTAAGTTAAATTGGATTTATGCATCTAACCCGAACAAAATACTCGAGAAAAAAAATGCCTATTTGCCAATCAAATACACAGCGCATGGAGATCTATAAATGCCAACCCTGAAAGATGTAGCAAAAGAAGTGGGCGTTTCTGTTGCTACCGTCTCCTATGTGCTCAATAACACGGGCTCGGTAGGTGAAACGGTAAGCAAGCAGGTACTAGCAGCCGTTAAAAAACTAGGCTATACGCCCAATCGTCGCGCACAAGCTATGCGCACTGGGTTTTCTCAGTCTATTGGATTGGTATTGCCAGACCTCACTAATCCATTCTTTCCTGAGCTTGCGCAAAAGGTAGAAGATGAGGCACGTAAACAAGGTATTGCAGTAGTGCTCATTGACTCACAGAATAATATTGAAGCGGAAACTCAAGGCTTATCTATTTTGGCGCAACAAAGTGTTGATGGCATTATTTGGTGCCCTGTGGGCAATGTGACGCATGAAAAAAAAGCGGCTACCAACTGCCCTATCGTGCTCATTGACCGTCCCTCGCAGGGCTTCGATGTGGTGCATGCAAACTACCGCGCCGGGGGCGCTATTGCCGCTGAGCACGCGTTGCAACTAGGGCACACAAAAATTGGTTTGTTGTCTGGCCCCCAAAATATAGAAAGCGCAATACAAAGACGCAATGGCTTTGTTGAACAAGCTAAAAATAAGTTAGATATTGTATGGGAAATAGAAGTGCCCTTTACCACGGAGCTTAATGCTGCAGCGCTCACCGCATTAGCATCTAAAGAAGCCACCTTTATTTTTGCAGCGGATGATTTAATTGCAATTGGCGCAATTAACGCATTAATGGATATAGGGCTGAATGTACCTAATGATGTTTCGGTTATTGGTTTTGATAATATTCCTTGGAGCACAATGGTACGCCCAAAACTCACCACCATTTCCCAGCCCATTGCCGACATTGGAAAGGTAGCCGTCGATATTTTATTTCAACGAATTAAAGCGCCAGAAAAAATAACATGCGCAATTATTTTGGATGTAAGTTTGGTGGTTCGCAATTCAACAAAAGCCTTGTAGTGGCGTGATATGGAAGCTCCAACAGATTACTCACATGCAGTTTTTAACGCGTATGGTTAGTCATATATAGCCTCAATCCCATAAAAAAACCCAGCAGGAGCTGGGCTAAAGGAGTGTTCACACATGGATTTATAAACACATAGAACAACTGAAACTCAACTTATATTCAATCAAACGCTGAATCAAAGTGTTACTTTTGTGCGGCAAACGTTTTGTAAACCTTTTGCGCCGCAACATAATCAGCTAATGTCGATTTAACCGCTGTAGCCAAACCAACGGTACGTGCTTTTTCAGTAAGTGATGCCTGTGCAGCTAGGTTGTAAGCATTGGTAGCCGCAGTTAAGGCACTCGTTGCTGTAGACAGCTTATTTTGTGCGGCAACCGCAGCATTGTAATCAGTCATCGCCTGCTGATACGCCTTTTCATAACTAGCCACTAATGCATTATAGGCTTTCAACGCCGAGTCCTTAGCAGCGCCTGCACTCGCATTGTACTTAGCAAGTGCGGCCTGAATTTTTGGGCTAAAGGCATCTAAAGACACTACAGATGCATTGTATTTTTTAACAGCAGCCTCATAACCCGTTTTCGCACTTTTGGCTGCAGTAGTAGCTTGAGCTAGAGCAGCCTTTTTGGTCGATTCGTCTTTCACCAGCGAAGTTAGTGCGATTTTATTAGCCGCAACTGCCGCAACTGCCGCATCGTAAGCCGCTTTTGCAGCCAACATTGCAGTGTTGGCTTCGTTCACATTGGTAACAGCAACCGAACTTTTTGAGCTAGCAGCAGATGAAGATGCACCACTAACCGCCGAAGAGGAATTTGCAGCACTGGAATTGGAAGCTGCATAAAAATTCGATATTTGTGGGCCGGTAAGATTGAGGGCGTAATGCGCATCAGCACCAGTAGACATGTTGTTGCGATCAACACCACAAGGTAAACCTTTACACATCAAACCGGGTTGTGAAAACTTATAAACTGTACCCGACCAATCGTCCACATTGAACGAGGTCGCGTAAGCCATAATCGTTACAAACTGACCGTCAACACCATAGCCCGTAGCGTAAGAATAAGCGCCACCTTGCCCATCTTGCTTGCGAGAGTGAGTTAGCCCCATGTTGTGCCCAAGCTCATGCGCGGTTACAAAATCTGGGCAACTATTCATAGCGATATGAGAGAACATGTAGTTTTTGTAGGTTAGACCCGTAAAATCTCTACCGATCCATGCCAAGCCACAGCTTGCATGCACACTTTTGTACGGGCGATACAGAATAACCATGTCCGCTTTAACCGCTTCACGCTTGGCAGCAACCCCACTAAATGCAGCGTGAGTTGCTTTTGTCATATCATTCAGTGCGGTTTCCGCACTATTGTCATCGGTGTAGTTAACTTGATGCATACCAGCCAAACGTATTTCCAAGTTTACCCCACTGTCTCGGTAAATATCGTTCGTGAGTTGAAATAACTGATTGATGCGAGTGGTTGGAGCTCCATCATAGGCTGTGTTGGCACCCTGCGTGTAGACCACGAGCACATCAATAACAGAATTGGCAGCTTGAACAAGCGCACTGTAGGTAACAGCCGTGACAACGAAAATTATTTTGCGAAGGTTATTCTTTAACGTAGTAAGCATAATGTTTACCTCAAAGTGACTTTACTTAAAACCTTCCTTGATTAGCAGTGATTGCGCGCATCCATTAAAGCCTTGAACGTCTTTCTAACTTTTCACACCCAAATAGCATAGGAAAAGTTTAACGAGCATCTTCTACTTCAATAAAATCTTTAGTTCCAGGAGCTGATAATTCCACTATTGCTGGGTTCTTGTAGACCCAACCAGAACCATTGACAGACTCCATGCTGTAAGCACCTTGTGGGGTAGTAATAGTGGCAAAAGTAGCTCGCTCGCCATAAGTCATGGCCACTGGGTAGTCATCACCATAACCTTGAACATGACCAGACCATGAATAATCGCCATTGGGATGTGTAGTCATAGATTCCACATTAACGGTAATTTTCTGACCACCGAGCATCGGCAGCACCACCTGATCACCCGTTGTTGGATATGAATCTGGATGGGGATTTACTTGAATAGCTTCGTAAGCGGTAATTTTTTCGCTTAAACGAATACTGGGAACCGGCGTTTCTGTACTAGCAGCAGCCCAAAGCTCATCTTCTTTTGAGTTACTTGCTATTGTTTCTTTAACCTCACCAGCCACCGCTAAAGCCGAGTCTGCCGCTGCTATAGCAGTATCGGCACTCGCAACCAGCATTTCGCCGCGCGCCAACATGATCCGTTGCACATCAGAGCCAACGCCGTTATTACTTGGCCCCGTGTTAAAGATACCTTTACCCATAAAATGCAATACAATAAAACCAGTCACCACCACCCCAGCCACTATGAGGGTGATGTTTTTGGCTGAGAGATAGTACATTTTCATAACAGCTCGCATGTGATAAATACCGATGAACTTACGTTAGTACAAAATAGCGCCAATCTCGAGCTTTATTACCTTTAAGCAAAAAAAAAATCTATTTGCATGCGATTACTAAAAAAATGATTCTAAAAAACTGTGATACCGAACATCACTAGACTAAGGCCACTGCAACCAAAAGATAATCTCTTCGGTCGCACCTTAAAGCCTATTCATTTAAGTACAGCTAATAATGAACCAGCAAAAAAGGAAATTTAAGGCATAAAAAAAGCAGCCACTCGGGCTGCTTTGTTCAAACCAGAAAAATAAAACTTAGTCAGCGTAAACTGGGAAGTCTTTGCACAGCGCAGCCACTTTTACTTTAACGCTAGCAATAACGTCATCTGCATTGCCTGCTTCAAGCGCATCAAAAATATCGCAAATCCAGTTGGTCAATTGCACACACTCAGCCTCTTTGAAGCCGCGCGTGGTAATCGCTGGAGTGCCTACACGAATACCAGAGGTCACGAAGGGTGAACGTGGGTCGTTAGGAACGGCATTTTTGTTAACGGTGATGTGAGCTTTGCCCAGGGCTTCGTCAGCATCTTTACCTGAGTAAGACTTGCCGATCAGATCAACCAACATCAAATGGTTTTCAGTACCACCAGAAACGATTTTAATGCCGCGCGCCAAGAAGGTTTTCGCCATCGCTTTAGCATTCACAACCACTTGTTGTTGGTAAGCCTTGTACTCTGGCGTCATAGCTTCTTTGAAGCTAACGGCTTTAGCGGCGATAACATGCATCAATGGGCCGCCTTGGCCGCCTGGGAATACCGCTGAGTTCAGCTTCTTCTCAAGCTCTTCGTTCGCTTTCGCGAGGATGATACCGCCGCGTGGGCCGCGCAAAGTTTTGTGCGTAGTAGAGGTGGTTACGTCAGCAATTTGCACTGGGTTTGGGTAAACGCCAGCGGCCACCAAGCCCGCAACGTGCGCCATATCTACAAACAGGTAAGCACCAACTTTATCCGCGATGTCGCGGAAACGCTGCCAATCCATAATTTGTGAGTAAGCAGAGAAGCCAGCAACAATCATTTTTGGCTTGTGCTCAATGGCCAAACGCTCAACTTCATCGTAATCCACCAAACCCGTTTCTGGGTTCAAACCGTATTGGATAGCGTTGTACACCTTGCCAGAGAAGTTCACTTTAGCACCGTGGGTCAAGTGACCACCGTGCGCCAAGCTCATACCCAAAACGGTATCGCCCGGTGCGCAAAGTGCGGCGTAAACCGCGCCGTTAGCCTGTGAGCCTGAGTGTGGTTGCACGTTGGCGTAGTCAGCACCAAACAATTCTTTAGCGCGCGAAATCGCCAAGGCTTCAGTTACGTCTACGTATTCGCAGCCACCGTAGTATCGCTTGCCTGGGTAGCCTTCCGCATACTTGTTGGTCAACTTGGTGCCTTGCGCCGCTATCACCATTGGGCTGGTGTAGTTCTCAGAGGCGATCAACTCGATGTGATCTTCTTGGCGTTGGCCTTCGTTTTGGATAGATGCCCAAATTTCAGGATCGAAAGAAGCGATAGTTTGGTTTTTATCAAACATAGAAGAGTCCTATAGGCTGACCAGCAATTACCTGAATGGCGTTGCTGAATTAATGGGAAGAGGGAAAATTGAGGCGCGCATTGTACATCAATCGGCCAAATTCTTGCCATGCAAAAAACTCATGTGGCGTAAGAATTTGGCTCATGACGAACAATGCGTGAGACCTACCGGTTAACCACTCCCTGCCGATAAGAAAATGGATCAATTAATGATTTGGTTCAGGCCAAACTAGCTGAGCTGAATTAGCTACGCTTTTTTAACGAACTCTGACTTCAGCATCATTGGGCCTATGCCATCAATTTTGCAGTCGATATCGTGATCGCCTTCTACCAAGCGAATAATTTTTACTTTAGTACCCACTTTCACTACCGATGAAGAACCTTTAATTTTTAAATCCTTAATCACGGTAATAAAATCGCCTTCATTTAATACATTACCGTTTGAATCACGGACAACAAATGCAGTATCAGCATCTGCAGCTGCTGCGACTTTTGGCCATTCATGAGCACACTCTGGGCACACATACATAGCGCCGTCTTCATAGGTATACTCTGATTTACAGGCTGGACAGTTTGGTAAGCTAGTCATGTCTTTTCCTCTTTTTTAAGCGATTTAATCAATTAAACTGTGCGTCGCTTAGGGCTGGTTAGTGTAAGTTGCACCATGCTTATCTAAGTATTCACGAATCAGTTGGCGCACCACTTGCGACGGGGTGAGGTCTTGAGCACTACACAAGCGCTCAAACGCCTCTTTTTTGGTTGGGTCTATCAATACGGTTAAACGTGCAGTCTTTTGTTCCATAACATCAGTCTCATTCGTATGCTATTTGTTATCAGTCATCGGCCTACTAACTACTTGCCACAAACATTTCCTAGCAAGCACTAAGCACCAAGGCCACCTTCGCCGTGCAGACTAACCGCTGAGCTGAAATCAGCTGCCTATGCTGACCCACACTCCATAAATGATAACATTATTATCATAACATTATAATGTTATCATTTGGTGATACCATGAAAATCAACAATGTCGGGGCCGCCAAGCTCAATAAGAGCCAGCCCAAGAAGGTTTTTATTCAATGCTAACAGCTGAACAGATTGCACACTTTCATACCCAAGGCTATTTGGTAATACCAGCTATGGTAGACCCTGTTTATTGCCGCACTGTCATTGCCTTTGCGCAACATGCATTAAATGAAGCGGCTGAACCTATTGAATATGAGGCAGACACACACTACCCCGGCGCACCTAATTCCCGTGAGGCCGAGGGTGGCCAGACCGCACGCCGAATATTGCAAGCAGCAGCCCGTAGCCCTTTATTGATGAATTGGGCGAGAGATTTTCAATTAAAAAAAATATTGCAGCAATTTTTGGGGGATAGCGTTTATTTATCGCAGGCTCACCACAATTGCATCATGACCAAACAACCGCGCTTCTCAAGCCGCACTGGTTGGCACCGCGATAGCCGCTATTGGAATTTTAAACAGCCAGAGCTTATTTCTGTTTGGTTGGCATTGGGCCGCGAAGCACCTGAGAATGGCTGCTTAAAAGTATTGCCTGGCTCGCACCTAT
Source organism: Gammaproteobacteria bacterium (assembly GCA_005801205.1). Lineage (GTDB taxonomy): Bacteria > Pseudomonadota > Gammaproteobacteria > Pseudomonadales > Cellvibrionaceae > Cellvibrio. The sequence goes on along the minus strand of SYDJ01000059.1, from coordinate 7,363 downwards.
GGTTAATCAACTCCAATCAACTCGATTCAGATCAATTCTTGCGAACCGATAGCCCAGAAAACGAAACTCTTTTAGAGCAAGCCATCACTATTGAACTGCACGCTGGCGACGTTTTATTTTTTCACAGCAATTTATTTCACGAAGCCGGCAACAACCAAACCTCACAAACTAAATATTCCTTAGTATTCACCTATCGCGCCGCAGACAACCCACCCTTAGCAGGATCGCGCTCGGCGAGTTTTGAAGAAATAGCGATGTAGGCTGGGCGCAATTTTTAAAAAGAATTCGTTGCACACGCAAAAGCAAAAAAAGCCCCCGACTCTCGCCGAGGGCTTTTTCAATACAACCTAAATTAGATTAGTATTTAACTTGCAGACCAAGTGTCGTGCGGCGCTCGTTGTAGAAACGAGAATCCACGTTGGTTTCCCACTGGTTGTACAACTCTTGGTGCTCTTGAGTAATGTTGGTCATTTGCAATGACACAGTCATGTTCTCAATGAACTCATAACTTAATGATGCATCAATGTAGTTAGTGGGCTTTTGGTAGTATGCAAATACATATTCGCCTTGTGCCGTTCTACCCATATACATTTCGTTGCGGAAGTTATGTGCGATACGCGCTTGTATGCCATCCTTTTCATACCACAACGCCAAGTTAGATTGGTATTCAGAATTTTTTACACCGGGCGATTTTTTGCCGTAGTAATCTACATCTGAACCTTCACTCGGTGAATAGGTAAAGTTCGCATCTACACCAAAGCCGCTCCAAATGCCGGGCAAGAAATCGAAGGATTGTTTGTATCCCAATTCAAGGCCTTTGGTTGCATCGCCTTTTTCGGCAAAGCTAACGGTTGAATCAATTAATACATAGCCATTGAATTTGCCAGTTTCAGGATCGTAACCGCGCACCTCACCATCATCATCCGCTATGTCGAAACGAGGTACGCGTTGGTTTTCAATTTTGGTTAAACCTTGCACCCAGAAAACGCCAAGGCTCAACATACTGCTTTCGTTGAAATACCATTCGTAACTCAAGTCAGCATTGTATTGGCGGTTAGGCAACAACGCGGGGTTACCGTTTTGACTACCAGAACTCGCACAAGCTACTGGCCCACCATTGGGACGAGTGATGTTACAAGAGTTAACACGGTTTACATTCAAACCACCGCCGAGCTGATCAGTATCGTGTGTACCTATAGATTTGGTAAACGCAAAACGCAACACTCGTTCATCCGATAACTCCAATGAAAGGTTAACCGCTGGCAAGAAATCGTTGTAGCTATTTACCGCAGTAATTGTATCGCCAACGGCTGCCACCATGCCTGGGCCGAACAAATAGGTCTGGCCGTTAAATTCACCCGCTGAACCGGCGATGCTTTGTTGAATGGTATATTCAGTTTCAATGTATCTAAAACCCACATTACCTTTCAGCGGTTTGCCAAAAATGTCGTGCTCAAGATTTGCCTGCACAAAGAAGGAGGTGGTGACGTCATTGATGTCGTAAACGTTAGCCGCATCTGGAACCAAAATATGTGGGCCATAAATTTTTTCGTGCCACGCTAATGGATTATCCATCGCTTTAGGATCAATAAAATACACTTTCCCTATACCGGTAGTGCCGTAGAAATCGCTAATGCCTTTGATCATGCCCTTCTCGTTCAACTCCGTAAACGAAATGGGAGATACATAAGACTCACCCGTGCCCGGTGCTGGCGACACAGTGTCTTTCCAGCGCGCTACAAACGCATCACCGTATTCATTGGTTCTTAACAAGCCGCCAATCCAACCATCTTTGGCAACATTACGCTCACCGCGACGCACACCAACATCAATGGAGTTAATAGTGTTAAATAATGCGGAATCAAATGTATAAGTACCATCGACGCGGAAAATATTTAAATCAGCATTGGTGTAAGTACCGGTGACGTTGGCAGACTTGGGGCTGTAGCGATTTAAATTGCTACCAAACACTTCATCCACCAATGAGATAGAACCATCTGCATTGGTGATAGGTAATTTTTGATTTGGCAATATCCAGTTTTGTTTGCTGTTGTAGTAATTAATACCGGTTGGGATTTGCGTAAAGGTATTAGGGACTGGTGTACCATTTGGCAGCATTGCATCAAAACCGCCGTAGCCCCAAGGGTTTGCCCACGTGCTGGTGCCACCCGCTGGGCGGTATCTATCATTAATTTGCGAACCATCGGTTAAGGTAGAATCAACCGTGCTGTTGGCCATATCGTTAACGGCTTCGCCACGAATCCAACGCAATTTACCGGTAAAAGCCCCTCCATTGTCATACGATAATTCGATGTTGGTATTTAAAGCTTCTTTATCCGTTGCAATGGTTTGGTTTTGCGTTTTCATTAAACGCGTTTGCCACAAGGCTGATTGCATGGTGTAAAGATTACCGGGCTGAACTATCACATTACCGCTGGTATCGTGCGTGATATTGGGGTGAGTATTCATGGTGGCTAGATCTGGGTTAGCCCAACCAATAACACTCTGCCATGCCTGTTCAGCAACAAAGGCTGCCGTGTACACATGCTCATCTAATTTGGTGTAAAAAACATCGCCCGTCAGCTCCAAGGCATCGTTGATTTTAAATTGAATGGAGCCGTTAATACCGGTTCTATCTCTATCAATAAAACGGTTAGCCGCTTGATGGCCTTCAAATGAATAGAACACATCATTGGTGTCGCCGTCGTTGTTAACATCAACATTATCGACCACGTAACCGCTGGTTTCTCTTGCCATATTGCGCCAACCTGACCACTGACCTGGCTCTCCACCTTGCGAGCCGTTCCAGTAATCAGCCAAATAACTACTGCCTTTGGAAATATTAATCGAGGCTCCAAATTTATCATCATTGTTATAGCCAACGAATCCAGAGAAAGTGCCATCCGTTTCTTTACCCAGCGCACCTTGCGCCGCTTCTACTTTACCTACTGCGGTAAAACCATCTTCCAATAAAAATGGGCGATTGGTTTTTAAATTAACGGTACCCGCCAAACCACTTACCACATTTTTTGCAGAAGCCGATTTAAACACTTCGATGCCTGACACCATGGTGGAAGGAATATCCGCAAAGTTTGGAGACACGGTGGTAATAGAACCGGCAGACAATAATTGTTCGCCGTTTAATGTGGTGGTTACGTTAGAGTTGCCGCGAATATTAACGCCCGCCCCCTCTCCGGCTGAACGGGTAATTTGTACACCTGTTACACGCTGCAAAGAATCGGCGATGGTTGCATCCGGTAATTTACCAATATCTGTTGCAGAAATTGCGTCCACCACTGAATCGGCATTGCGCTTAATCTCAATTGCATTTTTAGTCGCACCGCGAATACCCGTAATCACAACTTCTTCTGCTTCAGCACCTTTTTCTTGCGCTAAAACAACGCCAGATTGTTGCAATAAAATAGCGGCGATACTGACGGACAATACTTTCGTTTTAAATGTTCTTATTTGGAAAGACATGATTCATTCCTATTTCTTGTGTTCATGTTAAGTGACGCTCAGCCTTGGCGAGCGTCACCCTACCTATGAGTTTGTTAAAGAGTTGTTTAACAAGTCGATTAAATGGGTTTATTCAAAGCTGACATCATCAATGTAATAGCTTGATGGTGTGTCGCTGTTTACCGGGCCCATGAAGCGAACACCGAAACCACTCAATTCATCCCAACCCGATACATCCAAAATCAAATCAGCACTGCCATTCACGAGCGGTACCGCACCGCCGTCTTTCCAATTTCCGCCTTTATCTTTGGCAAACAATTGAGCTTGTGCGGCAGCACCTACATCTTTAGCGTGCGCAGAAATTTTCAACTTGGTCACTTTGCCTAAAAGCACTCCGCCTGCTGGGTAGGTTTGGAGAATGACGTTGTCATCGCCAGATTTGAGCTGGGTTACACCGGCAAGTGAGTAAGCACCTGATTTAGTCCAATCGGTTGCCAATTGAATACCGGCAGCAGGCGACCAGTTAACTTGGAACTCCCAAGCGCCAGTGCCTTCAAAGTCGTACAGCACTTTGCTGTCTAACTTAACGTTATCCACATAGAACTTGGCGGCAGTGCTGGCTGTATCGAAGCCTTCAAATACCACGCCGAAACCAGCCAAGGTATCGTAAGCAGATACATCTATTTCAATAGTGGCAGCGTTAGCCGCTACTGCTGTGGTTGATGCCCATACCCAGTCCTTACCGTGTTTAACGAAGAGATACGCCGTTGTGCCCGAGCCAGAATCGGTTGCATTCACAGCCACGCTTAACTTGCCAGCGGCGCTCACATCAATGCCACCTTCTGGGTAGGCTTGGAACACAACGTTGGATGGCGCCGTTTCTTTGCTCAAATCTTTAACCAGAGCCAACGAACGCATACCGCTGTTTTTCCATGCAGAAGACAAGGTGGCACCGGGCGTTCCAGTCCAACTAACTTGAGTTTCCCAGCCAGAGGTTGCAGGTTCAAAGTCATAAACAACGGTGTTATCCAGAGCAACTTTATCGATATAGAAATTGGCCGCAGTACTGGTTTTGTCGAAGCCTTCAAAGACCACGCCATAACCCGCCAAGGTATCGTAAGTAGAAACATCTATTTCAATAGTGGCGGAGTTAGCGGCAACCGCAGAGGTTGATGCCCATACCCAATCTTTGCCGTGTTTAACAAATACATAAGCAGTGGTGCCTGCACCTGAGTTGGTTGAGTTAACGCTGATTTTGAGCTTGCTCTTATCCGCAACATCAACGCCGCCCGCAGGATAAACCTGAAATACCACGTTTGATGGCGCAGTTTCTTTACTCATATCCTTGGTTAACGCCAAGGTATTTAAGCCACTTGCAGCCCATGCAGATGAGGTTGTAATGCCTGTAGTTGGAGACCAGCTCACTTGTGCTTCCCACGTACCGGTAGAAACCTCAAGACCATCAAACAAACCAGCTTCTACTTTGGCGCGACCACCCGGAACATCTTTAAGATTGATAGTGTTCTCGTAGGTGTAGCTAGCTTTAACGATTGCAGGGTCAGCATTCACGGGGCCGTATTCGCTGCTACCCGCTGAGTTCCAGGTTACAAAGAACGCCCACCATGCATTTTGTTCTTGCATTACTTTTACGTTAGGAACTGTGCCGGTTTCGGTCAGACCCACAAGCTTTTTACCGTCGTGACGATCTTTGATAGTAGAAAATTGACCTTTGAAGGGATTAGACGCATTTTTGCCGTCATAGCCATCGTAACCAACGATGTCTACATAGTTGTCACCTGGGTACCAAGCTGCATCAGCTGAGCCTGAGTAGGTGAACACCCAAATCAAGTTGTTTAGGCCGTGAACAGTGGTCATGCGGTCGTACATCAATTTCCACAAGACTTTCAATTCTTCTGGGCCAGACTTGCCCCACCAGAACCAAGCACCTTGCGCTTCATGCAATGGGCGCCATAGGAGCGGGATATCGGCATCCGAGAATTTCTTTAATTCTGCAGCGATAATATCGATATCTTTAATTAAGCCTTTGTAATCGGCACCGTGGGTATCTGCCAAAGCTGCTTTAAGGTCAAAAGTCGTTGCGGTTGAATAGAAACCTGAGTACCAAGCCGTGTCGCCAGAGCCCGTACAGTTGGTGTCTTTCAATTTGGTGGGTGCATTCCAGTGCCAAAGCGGCGCTAAAATAAGATTTTTCTTTTTGTATGCATCAATCATGTCTTCAGACAAGGTGCCATGCTTGCTGCCGCAAGCAACGCGCGAGCTTGAGTATTCCATAAAGTCGAAGGCAGAAATTGCAGGAGCCGCAGCGCCAGCCGTAATTTCTACAATTTTGTCAAAATCGCGCAGACCGATTTTATTGTTGTTGTAATCCATGTATTCGGTTTGGCCGCTGATGGTTTTAGTGCCATAGCTGCTGACCAAAAATGCCATCAAATCTTGCGCAGACTTAGTTGCTTTGGGGTTAGCCAACGTGGGCGCAACGGGTAGAGGCTTGGCTGGCGCAGGGGCAGGAATTAAGAAAATACTGTCAACACGGTAGTAACTCCAACCGCCGCCAACTTCAATGACGTTATCGCCTTCGTTTAATTTAATAGTACCAACGCGCGCTTTGTCCCATGCACTTGTTGCATTGAACTGAATGTCAGTGGCAACACCATTTACGGTAACTTGGCCCATCTTACCGCCGTAGCTGGTGGGAATAGCGTATTGAACGTAAAGGGTATAGAAACCGGCTTTTAGGGTTTTATCGCCGACTTTACTGCCGGATGGAATTTTGTAAGAAACCTTGGTACCAGGGGTAATGTCCGCAGTGTGAGTACCTACTGCGCCATTAATGTAATTGACATCACCCTGACCCGCTAAGGTTGCGCCAATCAAGGAGGCGAAATTGGTGTCTTCTACTTGCAGCGTTACCAATACCGCTTTATCGAACACGTTAATGGTGACTTGATCGACCAGCGGTTTACCGTCTGCATCGTTAATGATTGCACCTGCAGTATTGCGCGCAGAAATCTGAAATTTGAACGCTTCAATACCACTTACGACTGGCGCTTTAAAGCTCAGGCTTGGTTTTGTCCAATCGCTAATGCCTTCTATCTTAGTGCCTTCAATTTGCTCCCAAAGTACAGTTTCATTGGTGAGCGTACCTGTTAAACGGCCAGTCAAGTTAACTTGATCACCGGGCGAGAAATCTGCACCCTCCCCTGCAATCACACCTAAAACGCGCTTTTCTGGCGTATAGGAAACAGAATCCGTATTGGTTTTTGCCTCATCGAGACAGCCTGAGAGTGGCCCCAGCATAAACACTATGAGTAGTAGTAATTTAGCCCGAAAGAGCCCTTTGTAAATAGTCATCGTTCACCTCGACATTGAATGTCCGTTAGTATTATTTGAAAAAAAGAATTCATTATCATTCAAGAAAACCCTCGCCCTGACACAGGTAAGACGCGGTATGAACTGGCCAAAATGAAATCGGTTACATAGTATGATAATAAATTAAACTTGACCAGAAACATATGTAAACGCTTACATTAAAGGAAAAATCGTTACTTATTTACCCGTAAAAATATATACGCACACTAATACAGTTATTTAAGCACTTAAAAATCTATGGATTTAGCAAGAAATGGATACGGTTTCATACAAATCTAAGGCATAGCAGCAAGACAGAAGGAATCAATACAGCAAAGGAATAGAGCAAAAGAATAAAGTGCAAGAAAGGGATAGAACGCTAGCGAAAATGCAGCGTTAACATGAGTAAATGCGGAGCGAGATCAGCAACTCACCAACCACAGACAATAAAAAAAGGCGACCCAGAGGCCGCCTTCTTCACTTCAACACCAAACAACCAGTTAAATTACCAGCCAGTGATTTCTTTCAGTGCTTT
>SYDJ01000058.1 GCA_005801205.1 Gammaproteobacteria bacterium | reverse complement strand
CCTGTAGATAACGTTTACGGCTCACCCGTATTACTGGAAGACATCGAACAACAAAAATTTGAAAACCTGATTGTGGTGTCACCCGATATAGGCGGCGTGGTTCGCGCTCGCGCCGTAGCAAAACAATTAGGTATAGATTTAGCGATTATCGACAAGCGCCGCCCCCAAGCTGGCATTGCCGAAGTGATGAATATTATTGGCGATGTTTCTAACCGCACTTGCTTGCTAGTAGACGACATGGTCGATACCGCAGGCACCTTGTGCAATGCCGCTAAAGCCTTAAAAGAACATGGTGCCAAACGCGTAATCGCCTATGCCACCCACCCCGTTTTATCGGGTAATGCAGTACAAAATTTGAATAACTCAGTGCTGGATGAGCTGGTCGTTACCGACTCAATCCCACTGCGCGATGAAGTTAAAGCCTGCGCCAAAGTGCGTCAGCTGACCTTATCCAGAATGCTCGCGGAAGCTATGCGCCGCCTGAGCAATGAAGAATCTCTGAGTGCGATGTTTAGATAATCACACTTGGAACAACCGCTCACAGCCGTGAGCAATTAACCCCTGTTAGGTTCTGGTCGCGGATCTGATAGACATACTGAGGAAGTAACCATGTCTCAAGAAGACTTTAAATTAGATGCAACAGCCCGTAACGATTTAGGGAAAGGTGCGAGCCGCCGCCTACGTCGTTTGGCTGGCCAAGTACCCGGCGTTGTGTACGGTGGCGCTGTTGCACCTATTAGCGTAAGCGTGTCTCACAATGAATTGTTGAAGCACTTAGAACACGAAGCGTTTTACTCACACATCATCAGCTTGAATGTTGATGGCGTAGCGCAAGACGTGATCCTGAAAGACTTGCAACGTCACCCAGCTAAGCCAGTGGTTTTGCACGCTGACTTTTTGCGTATCGACAAATCAACTCGCTTGACCACTCACGTACCACTGCACTTCATCAACGAAGCAACCTGTAAAGGCGTGAAAATTCAAGGCGGTAAAGTGGTTCATAACCTTACTCAAATCGACGTTTCTTGCTTGCCACACAACTTGCCAGAATATATCGAAGTTGATTTGGCAAACGCTGAAGTTGGCACCATCATCCACATTTCTGATCTTAAATTGCCAAGCGGCGTAACGTCTGTTGCCCTTGCTCACGGCGCAGATCACGATTTGGCTGTTGCCACTATCGTTAAGCCTAAAGGCGCTACCGAAGAAGCTGCTGCAGAGTAATTTTTACTCTCGCACTTCTTAGTTGCATGAAAGGGGCAGAAGACATATCTTCTGCCCTTTTTTTTATGATTCAAAATAAGCGAAAAGAGTATATTATCCCACCTGATAGTATCACTTTGGCTTATCGAGGAATCACACAATGGCTATGGTCAAAAAGAGCATCACCGTTACCGACCAACAAGACAGTTGGATTAAGGCACAAATTGAAACCGGACACTTTGGCAACGAAAGCGAAGTTGTGCGTGAACTCATTCGTGAACGCCAGCTAAGAGAACAAGAAGCGAATAGTATTGAAAGCATACGAGCCAAGCTTATCCGCGCGGAACAACAAGGTTTTACGCATCAAACACCTGAAGAAATTCTACAAGAAATCAAAAATGGACTTGGTCGATAATGCCCAATTACAGATTAAGCGAAGAGGCCAAAATGGATTTGGCGAGAATCTATTGGCGCGGGCATCAAGAGTTTGGCGAACAGCAAGCAGATCGTTATTATGAAGCCTTAACCAAACGGTTTACAGAAATCGCTGAAGATCCATTCATGTATCAAGCAGTTGAACATATCAGAAAGAATTACCGCCGCAGCCTGTGTGGTGTAGACAGCATCTACTACCGGCTTAATGGCGATACCGTTGAGATAATGAGAATCCTCGGACGGCAAGATCCAGTCGAGATGATCTAGCTTTATTTGAAAAACCACCTTACCAAGAAGCACTATTTTTATCATGCAAACCATCCAACTCATCGTCGGCCTCGGCAACCCAGGCGCAGAATATGACCGCACCCGCCACAATGCCGGTGCCGATTTTGTGGCTGAACTTGCGCGTCAAGCGGGCGCATCATTAGTTTCGGATAGTAAATACTTTGGCCTCACTGCGCGCATTAACTATCAGGGTCAGGATTTACGTTTACTCATCCCCACCACCTATATGAATCGCAGCGGCCAAGCCGTTGGGGCGATGGCCAACTTCTTCAAGATTGAGCCAGCGTCCATTCTGGTCGCCCACGATGAACTCGACCTCGCTCCCGGCGTAGCGCGCTTTAAACACGGTGGCGGCCACGGCGGCCATAATGGCCTGCGCGATATTATTAGCGCGCTCGGCAACAATCAGAACTTCCCACGCTTGCGCCTTGGCATTGGTCACCCAGGGTCTGCCCCCATGGTTGCCAACTATGTATTAAAACGCGCCCCCCAAGCCGAACAAGAACTGATTGAGGATGCCATTTACCGCTCAGCCAAATGCCTGCCAGAAGCGGTTAAAGGTGACTGGAATACGGCCATGAAAAACTTGCACACAGAACCCAAAAAACAATAAGCGTCTATTGGCCAGCAAAAAGCAATAAATGTATAACCAAGGCGTGAATAAAATTCCCTTACTCACACGAGTTTGCTAGCATCCGCCGCCTACCGCCCTTAATGAACACATAATAAATGGGGGCTCTTTTGATTTGGTTGCGCCACTACAATAATCAACTCGCGGCCACTTGATCGGAACCAACAAGATGTCGTACTTTTCAATTACCAGCCTCTTACCCGCTCTGCTGGTTACGCTAATTGCCTTGGCGTCTGCACGCATCATGGTGCGCGACACCTCTGCCACAGATTCCCACGAGTTCGCCAGCATTGATGGTTTACGTGGGTTTTTAGCGTTATTTGTGTTTTTGCACCACGCCACCTATTGGTTTAATTATTCCCATTTGAATGGCTGGAACGGCACAAACTCCGGGCTGTTTAATAATTTTGGGCAAACCAGTGTCTGCTTGTTTTTTATGCTCAGCGGTTTTTTGTTCAGCTATAAATTGCTGGAAGCACGCACTAAAGAAATTGATTGGCTGAAATTATTTTGCTCACGTTTCTTACGCCTTACACCGCTTTATTTCACCTTGGTTGCCGTAATCATAGCATTAACTGCAGTTGAATCCGGCTTTGTACAGTTTGAGGATACCAATGCACTGCGTAGCAATATTGTTTCATGGTTGCTCTTCACTGCACCCGGCCACCCAGATATCAATACTCACGCCAACACGCATTTGATGGTTGCCGGTGTTATTTGGACGCTTCCCTACGAATGGTATTTTTACTTTTGCTTACCGGCACTGGGCTTAGTGCTGGGCGCAAAAAGCAAGGCTAATTCGGGGATTTGGTTGATACTGAGCGTGGCCTGCATTCTCAGCTTCACCAGTTGGCAATTGGATTTAACACTCATGTGGGGCTTTCTTGGCGGCGGCATTGCGGCGCTGGTAGCACGCACGCCTTGGTTGCGGCAATTGCATCAAGGGCGCGGCGTAAACTGGGTATTACTCGCCGGCTTGGTCATCTCTTACACCGTATTTGATAACAGCAACTTTTACACACGCCTGCTTATTTTAACCGCTTCAATGTGCTTCATTGCCTGCGGTGCGAACCTCTTCGGCATACTCGACAACCGCGCTTCGCGCGCACTCAGCACGGTGAGTTACGGCATCTACTTGCTGCACGGTTTGGTGCTTTATGTAGTGATGAATTACGTATTGAGCGCCCCTTTTCGCCAGAGCCTGAGCGAACCACAATACTGGCTGCTTATCTTTATCTGCACCCCCATTTTGATTGGGATATCTACACTTTCCTGGTATTGGATTGAATGGCCCGCGATCAAATCCGTATCCAAACTCAGCAATGTCTTACGCAACCTACATAACCCGCAAATAAGTGCATCTAACCAGATTGTTGAAGCGCCTGCCGAGGAGAAAACCCATGGTTAATCTTCTCAAATCACCACGCTTGCCCCTGTTTATTTTTATCTTGGCGGCCTTGATTCGCATACTGTGGATTGGCGATATTCCGGGCGGGCTCAATCAGGATGAGGCCTCCACAGGCTACGACGCGTGGGCATTATTAGCAGAAGGTATTGATCGCCACGGCGTCAGCTGGCCCGTGAATTTTATCGCTTGGGGCAGTGGTCAAAACGCGCTCTACGCCTATCTTTCAATGCCCTTTATTGCACTTTTTGGCTTGACCGTTACCAGCGTCCGCTTGGCCGCCGCCGTTATGGGGATTCTTTCAGTTTGGATATTTTGGCGCTTGGGCAAACGCTCTGGTTCACATATGGGAATGTGGGCGCTGCTCATTATCGCCACCAGTCCATGGCACATTATGGCCTCGCGCTGGGCGCTGGAATCTAATGCCGCGCCAGCCATGGTGCTTTTTGCCACTTACTTTTTTGCGCGCGCGCGGGACAACTATACCTATTTGCCGATTGGCTCAGGGCTCTTAGCCATGGCGGTTTATGCCTACGGCACCGCCTACTTCTTTGCGCCTATGTTTATGCTGTGTGCGTGGATATTTGTCGGTTACGGGCGCAAGTTTACGCTCAAGCCCTACGCCATAAGCACCCTTTGCGCCTTTCTGATCGCATTGCCTATGATGGTGTTTATCGCCAACAACAGTATTGGCACTGGCAACATTCACTGGGGGCCTATCACTATCCCCAAATATCCCAGCGAGGCGCGCTACAGCGGCATATTCCTACCCTTGGCACCCGGCGGTTGGGCGCAAATTCCTGACAACGCTATTTCCGTTATCCGTCTATTAGTCGGAAGCCAGGATGATGGTTTGCCGTGGAACGCCACCACCACTTGGGGCGTTCAATATTGGATTCTAACCCCGTTTTTAATGCTGGGGATCGCCTATGCAGCACGTGAAAAATCCTTAACTGATCGCCTTATGCTGGCATGGCTGATCTGTGCGCTTATCACTGCGTTTTGCACATCGGCCAATATCAATCGCGTGAACTTGGTGTGGTTACCGTCACTCTGGCTATCTGGCCGTGGGCTTTGGTTGTTATCTCCAAAAGCTCAGATCAACCGAATTGCGCAAATTATCGTATTCAGCCTTGGGGTTTTGTTTTCAATCCACTACTTCACCTCATGGCAAGAGCGCATCGGCAATAGCTTCTTCCTCGGCTTGGGGGAGGCAATTCAAGCCACACTGCAAGCAGCCCCCAAAGATGCACCCATTATTATCACCAGTAACAGCGTTTACACCTCAACTCTGTTTTTTGCGACCCCAAGCCCGAAGGAATATGTCGCTACCGTAGGCATACCCGACCCAACCTCCCCCTTTCAAACAGTTGAAAACTTTGGCCGATTTAAATTTGGTATTCACCCGGAAACCATCAACCAAGAAGCCTATTGGGTAGCCCATATATCCGAGCTGGCGCATTTTGATCTGCTGGCCTATGAAGTAAAAACCTTTGGCAATTATGCGGCTGTAACGCGCCGAAACCCTGACACGCTCGCGTGCTATCAGCCATTGGAAATCTGGGGATTATCCGGCCAGCAGGATTTCAGTACTTTTGGCATCAACCGCGACCTTGATAGCTCTGAGTTCGGCCTTCCGATTGCTGATCAACGTTTTACCCGTGGCTTTAGCGTGCACGGCGAGAGCAACTGGAGTCTTTATCTCAATGACCCTGCAGACGTTTTAGAGATCGGCCTTGGGCTGTCGTCCGTTGGCGGCTGCTCCGACGGCATGAAATTCAAAATTCTACTAGATGACAAACAGGCGTTTGACGGTAAAACAATGAAACCCGGACAGCTCAAATTTGCGTCCATTCCACTTCATAACGCCAAGAAAATCACCTTCATTACCGAGGCAGGAATATCCAATCGCTGTGATCATGGTTTGTGGATTTCACCAGTGCTAAAACGTTGCCCCAAGTAAATCTATCCCACCGAATAAAAAACCGGCCCAGCAAGCCGGTTTATTTATATAAGGCGCCCACGAAATGAATTGCCAACCATCAGCAACAAATCGCACCAACAACAGCTTAATTGAAATGGATAGATAATATTCAAACCACGAATTTCGATAATCCCCCACTAAGCATGTATAATCGCGCCCTCTCGAATTACCCCCTCTTTCATATTTCATACGGATCAGCATCATGGGTTTCAATTGCGGCATCGTCGG
>SYDJ01000057.1 GCA_005801205.1 Gammaproteobacteria bacterium | reverse complement strand
AGCTGTCGGGTGGTCAGCGCCAGCGTGTGGCCATTGCGCGTGCACTGGTTACCAACCCTTCTATTTTATTAGCCGATGAACCCACCGGAAATTTAGATTCCACCACCACCGCCGACATTATGAAATTGTTTGATGAATTGCACAGCGAAGGCAATACGATTGTGATGGTAACCCATGAGCCAGAAATTGCCCGTCACTGCCATAGAGTGGTACGCATGCAAGATGGAAAATTGGCAGACGATTATTTCAACGAAAAATCTCATTAAATCAGGAATAAATCGTGTTCACATTTATTGAATGTTTACGCTCAGCGCTTATCTCCATTCGAGCGCATGGCTTTCGCAGTATTTTAACCACACTCGGTATTATTATCGGCGTGGCCTCAGTGATTGCTACTGTTTCTATTGTGCAGGGTTTAAGTTATAGCATTGGCCAACAATTTGAAGGTTTGGGCGCTAACAGTTTGTCGGTTTATTCCTACACCTCGTTTGAAGATCAAATGAAGGGACGCTTTGGGCGCATCACTGCGGATGATTTACAGCTTATTACTGATCGCACAGAGGGCATTGAATCTATCACGCCCATGCTGGCTTCGCGCTTTACCAGCGTTGTGCGCTTTGGTGCAAAATCTACGACTGGTCGCGTGATTGGCACCACCAATAGCTATCAACAAGTGAATCAATTATTTATTCAAAAAGGGCGTTTTTTATCGGATAGCGACAATCAAACCCGCCGCCGAGTCTGTGTGATTGGAACGCAAGTGCGCGATAATTTATTGCTGCCAGAAAACCCCGTTGGCGAATTTATTGAAATTAATTCTGAATGGGTAAAAATTATTGGGCTTGCTGAGCCCAAGGGAGAAATGCTGGGCTTTAAACAAGATGACATAGTGCTGCTCCCCTACAGTACTATGCAAAGCTTAAATGGCAACCAAACCCAAGTGGATATTCAAATTCAATTAACCGTAACCCATTTAGATGAAATGGAAACCGTGACCGAAAAAATTCGTAAGTTATTACGCCAGTCACACCGTATTAAAAATGGCAACGATGATTTTAAAATTCAATCCTCAGAGCAATTAAAAGAATCCTTTTCTAAAATCACTTCGGCTGTCACTTTAGTGATGGGCGGCATTGTCAGTATTTCATTATTGGTTGGCGGCATAGGTATTATGAATATTATGCTGGTGTCAGTCACCGAGCGCACCCGCGAGATTGGTATTTGCAAAGCCATAGGTGCAAAACGCCATTACATTTTGTTGCAGTTTTTAATGGAATCGCTGGTGTTGTGTTTGTTGGGCGGGCTAATAGGTTTGATTATTGGTTATGCCTTGGGCATGGGCCTAGCGGCTATGATTCCCAACTTCCCCCCGGCTCATGTGCCTTTGTGGGCCATTGCTATATCAGTGGGATTCTCTGCATTTATTGGCATTGTGTTTGGGATAGTCCCTGCCGCTAAAGCAGCAAACCTTGACCCCATTGAATCGCTACGTTACGAATAATTTTTTGAAATAGTGGGTGTGCGCGTGAATAAGTTGTTGGCAAAAATAAAACCTTACTGGGAAATTAGCTTTCATTGCAGCCGTAGCTACCAAGTGGTTATGGCTACGCTTACGGCGGTGTACTTCTTGGGTTTTATTATTATGACGCATGTCATGTTTCGCACCGAACATACCCATTTTTTACCCGCGCTAATCTTTCGTGCAGCCACAGAAACATTTTTATTTATTGCCTCCAGCCATTTTCTTATTAGGCCTTACCTCAAGCTAAATATGCTGCCACAGGGGCGGTTTGGCTGGAATATAGTTAAGTTTGCGCTCTATGCATTTGCGCTAGGTATCTCCATCGTTTTTATTTCCCTACAAATTTCCAAACTATCACCCTTTGGTAATATTGATTTCACCAATATTACGGTTCAAGATCCGAACGACGTTAAGAAAAATCTTACTCTGACCATGACTGAACCTACATTAATTCTAGTGGGGGGCATCAATCAATCCATTCTGTATTGGCTGTGGGGTCTGCCCTATGTATTTTGGCACACACTGGTCAGCAAAAAACAATTTCAACGCCAAATGCGCGAAGCACAATTACAACAACTCACCAATCAATTAAATCCACATTTTTTATTTAATTCACTCAATAGCATTCGTGCATTAATTTTTGAAGATCAAGAAAAAGCAGCGCATACGCTAACGCAATTATCGGAACTGTTTCGCGTACACTTACACGCTAATTTAAAGCCTGTATCTACCTTGGAAGACGAATGGGCAATTGCCAAGCGTTACGTAGAGATTGAACAAGTTCGTTTAGAACAGCGTTTACAAGTAGAAACCCACTTTGACCCAAGCTTATGGCAACAACACTTGCCTACGCTCTGCCTGTTAACCTTGGTTGAAAACGCGATAAAACATGGCATTAGCCCCAACAGTCAAGCGGGTATCATCCAAATCATTAGCCGCCGCACTCAAGCTGGTCGCTGGCAAGTCTGTGTTAATAACAGCCTTGCGGCAGAATCCAACGCAGTAAGCACTCACACTGGCCTTGCAAATTTACAGCAGCGCTTGCAACTGTTATCACCGCGCCATCAGTTACATTATCAAAAAACAAACAAACGTTTCGAGTTGTGCATGGAGCTGGTCGATGATTAATACTCTCATAGTGGATGACGAGCGCCTCGCCCGCGCCGAACTTAAACGCTTATTAAGTGCGCACCCGCAGATACACATTCTTGCGGAAGCAACCAATGCCGATGAAGCGAAAACCTTTTTGGCCGAACTAAACATTGATTTAGTTTTTTTAGATATTCAAATGCCGGGCACCAGCGGGCTGGAGCTAGCAGCAACACTAAAACCAGAATTGCAATTTGTATTTTGCACCGCCTTTGATAGCTATGCGTTGGATGCCTTTGCATTAAATGCCTTAGATTATTTAGTAAAGCCGCTCGACCCAGAGCGCTTACGCAAAACCTTGGAGCGATTAGCAGAAAAACCAAACAACAAAACCCAAACCGCTAATTATTTACCTGAAAGCCACGGGCTCTTATTGAAATTTGGCGAGACCAGCCGCATTGTTCGGCTCAGTGATATTAGCCGCTTTGAAAGCGTGGGCAATCACAGCGCAGTTTATACACCCTACGGCAAAAGTTTTTTACTCAGCTCTCTTTCCAAAATTGAATTACGCTTAGATCCGCAACAATTTTTTAAAGCAAGCCGCGCCGATATTATTCGCGTTAGCGCCATTAAAGAATTAGAACCGGGTTTATCGGCAGGCAGCATGTTGGCACTTATGCATAACGGCGAAGAAGTGGAAGTGAGCCGTCGCCAAGTACAGGTATTGCGACAGTTGTTTGGTGGGATTTAATAGCCGTTTATCACTGACTTCAACCTAAAATCATTTTTTTGCGCGCTTAATGTGAAGCCTATGACATAGTGTTGTCAGTTTTCCACGCAGAGCAATTACCATGGAATTTTTACATCAAATCTATCAACAACTGGCAACCGCTAGCCTTGGTGCATGGTTAGTCGTTATTCCCTTAACATTTATTATTTGGTTTATCCCAACGCTGCTTGCCCTATTCTTCAATCGCAAATATCTCAAACAGATTTTCATTGTGAATATTCCAGCGGGATTTTCTTTTGTTGCATGGGGAGCTTGTATAGCGTGGGCGGTAAGTGGGAAACTTAGCGGGCAACTTGCAGCTAAAGTTCGCACTGAAGACGTGTCGGCTAATTCAACGGAAATAAAATAGCTTCTGGGATTTTCTGCACATCCAATCGCTCGTTTCATTGTCACAGGAAAAGGAAAATAATGCGCATAGCTCACCTAATATCTCTTCTATTTACACTTCTGCTAGTCGCATGCGGAGGTGGAAGTGGCAGTGGAAGTGGCAGTGGAAGTACGAGTTCATCAACCACCACACCTTCGGAAGTATTTAGTTTCCGTGCAGTTACGGATGAAGACCTCAATCGCGTTAAAACCACCTGGGCGCAGCGTGACCTATCTGCAAAAGAAGTCAGCCTCGCTTATGAAGATTCACAACCCAACTACCACATACGGATTTACAAACATAAAGTTGGCAGCAATTTCCATTTCGGGGCCGTCATCACACCCAGCGCAATTCTCACAAAACCGCTACCAGTCGTTGTGACTGTTGACGGGTTAAACCAAGCTAACCCATCTATGACGATGGATAATAGCCTCCGTGACTATAAAAGTGACTCAGTGCTAGTAGTACCTGCTTTTCGTGGACGCTACTTACGCTACAAAAACCAAAATTTTTTTGCAGAGGGCGATTTTTGCGATGCCTATGATTGCGCGACTGACGATACGATTGCGCTAATGAATGTTGTGGAAGCAACAGAGCCTAGGGCAAAAATGGATAAAATATTGGTGATGGGGTATAGCCGTGGCGGTAACGTGGCGCTACTTTTAGGCGAGCGCGATAAACGTGTAGACACGGTTGTAGCGGGCGCAAGCCCGGTGGACTTTTACCGTCAGCAAGTACGCGATCGTTACGGTAGCCAATACACTTGTCAATTTTTTACCGGCAAAACAATCGACCAAACAAGGGAAAGGATACTCGCTAGTTCGCCTTTACATTTTGCCATTTTGCCTTCGGTCAATAAGGTTCACTTGTTTCAAGGGGGCTCGGATGATGTTGTGCCGCCTTGGAATGGGCAGGAAATGAACGACCGTTTAATTAGCCAGAAGGCCAATGTGAGTTTTTATCTTTACAACGGTTATGGCCACGGTGATATTTGGCAGAATCAAAACTTCGTTAACACATGGCAGCAGCTAACTTCTGAATTCATCGCCTCGCACTAAATCCTTCAATCAGAACGACACTCCAGCCCCTTTTTGAACGTGCATGCCCCTTATTGAAAAAGGGGCTTGGAGCTTAACCCCTGCCCTTGGTTTTATTGTTATTCGGCCGCGCGTTTTCTTCGATAAAGGCCACAATCAAATCGGCAATGTCTTTCTTGGTAGTAGCTTCAATGCCCTCTAGACCTGGCGATGAATTTACTTCCATCACCAAGGGCCCACGGCTTGATCGCAATAAATCTACCCCCGCTACTTGTAAGCCCATAGTCTGTGCAGCCTTTATAGCTGTAGTGCGTTCCGCAGGTGTTAGTTTGGTGATCTTGGCGCTGCCACCGCGATGCAGGTTAGAGCGGAACTCGCCCTCCTGTGCCGTGCGCTGCATGGCAGCCACAATTTTACCGCCCACCACAAAACAGCGAACATCGCTGCCATTGGCCTCTTTAATAAACTCTTGCACCAGAAACTCGGCGCGTAGCTCGCGGAAAGCCTCAATCACGCTCTCTGCTGCCTTGGAGGTCTCGGCCAATACGATCCCACGGCCTTGCGTTCCTTCGCACAGCTTAAGTACTAAAGGTGCTCCACCGACGAGCTTGATCAGCTCCTTCGTATCGTGAACGTTGTAGGCGAAGCTGGTTTTCGGTAGGCCAATCCCTTTGCGAGAAAGCAGCTGCAAGGCACGCAACTTATCCCGTGAACGACCCAGCGCGACAGATTCGGTGAGGCAGTAAACACCCATCATTTCAAATTGGCGAATGACCGCCAAACCGTAATGCGTTACCGAGGCACCTATGCGCGGGATAACCGCATCAAAGCCTTGCAACTCCTCGCCCATGTACCAAATAGAGGGGTTGGATGAGGTAATATCCATGTAGCACTTGAGAATATCGATGACACGTACTTCGTGACCGCGAGCAAGACAAGCTTCCACCAAACGCTTGGTAGAGTAGAGGTGACGATTACGCGACAAAATAGCTATTTTCATAAAAAACCTAAAAAGACGAACTGACCCAAAAACGGTGGATTAACCAAGCCTTATGGATCATTCAAGAACAGGCTGGGACTTATTCCCACCCAATAAAAAGGATTTGCCGCTATCCACCACAAACCGCCGTTTCAGCGCGCTGCGGCCTAGCAACATACGGAACAACATATTTTCACGATCGGTAAGGGTGAGCTCTATAAGCCGCCTCTCGCCCTGCACCAAAAGGGTAGTTTCAATCACAGGGCGCATCTCGGCATGGCCGCCAGAGTCGGTCACGCGGCGAACATCTTTAACAGGCGCTTCGCATTCAATCACCTGCTCAGCCGTGCCTTGCAGCGGATGCACACCAAACCGTACCCAAGACTTCCCGTCGCGCTCAAAGGGCTGCACGTAAAAGGCATGCAGCGCACTGGTTTTCGCACCTGTATCTACCTTGGCTTTGATATGCGCAATGGCCAAATCGGGTAAACCAACCCATTCGCGCCAGCCGATAACGGCTTTCTGCATGTCCGCTTGCAACTCTGCCACTCTCAACACCTCACTTATTTAAGAACCCCGTCATTATAGAGGTGGAATTATGGATTGCTTCTGAATTAAACGCCTCGCCGCAGCCAGCGAGGTATATTTTTGTTCCAAAAATCTATTCCCTAGCAAGCCACGGGGAGTTTAACCCTCGCTAGCGATTAATCCCCAGAGGAGCCAAAAGAAAAAAACTAGGGCACTTTTTAATATTTTTCTTTTTTTTTAATTTAGCCTATGGTAAATAGCGCGGGTCAAATTTATCCACACCAACCTGTTACCTGGAGCACTCACATGTCTGTTGATGTAGACACTCAAGATTCGGATTTAATTGGCGATGCAAGTATGGAAGTTGAGGATGATCCAGCCCCCAAGCTAACCGGCAAAGAAGCCAGCCAACACACCCTTGAAATGCGCCGCAAACTGGAAGACCGCCTAGAACGCAAGCGCATTAAAGACCAACTCGGTTACGATGATATTTCAGATCTCGATTTTTAACCCCTCAAAGGCTTCGGTTTAACGCAAACAGAAGCCTTATAAGCCCTTAGAAAGCTGGATCTGCAACGCAAAACTAAAAAGGCCAGCAAATTGCTGGCCTTTTTAGATTCCTTAAACATCTTAAAATCTGTAATTTACCCCCAGAGCCACTGCATTGCCATTGCCAAAATCAGAGTCGATGTACGCTAGATCGCCGCTACATTGCTCGGTGAAAAATTTACGCGTGCGAACCGCATAATTTGTCCCGTTGTCGTTATCAGTAACCTCGGCACCTACGCTGAAAGTGTTATCAAAATAATAATCACCGCCAATCGCTTTAAACGTGCCCCAATCTGTATCAGCAAGACTTGCTTCTACATTTATATAGTGGTCATTGCCAAGCGCAGCAACATATTTTGCATCCACATTGGCGTTATAGCTTTCATCACTATCCCAACTGGTGCTTACGCGCAAACCATCAAGTGGCGTAAGGCCTATAGTTGTGAGTGCGCTGGTGTCGGAATCCCATTCATATCGCCGATGAACACCTTCCACCCTAATGTAAAGGAAGTTTTCTGGAATATAAACTTCAACGCCAGCAGAATATTTTTTAACATCAGCGACATATCCGTGGCCATACTGACGAGTAAGATTTAAAAATGCATTACTGTTTTTACCCAGATATGCAGCTTCTGCCAAAGGTAAATTGTCAGTTTTTACAGCATTAAAATAGTATTTCCCGTTAGCGGTATAACTATTCAAACTACTATTGACTCCATCTAAGTCCCAACGCGCCGCTTTGGCACCTACTTCTGCTTGATAAGTATCGGCAATTGCAAAACAAGAACCAGCTACGCCTAACGCGGCAACAAGTAATTTAAATTTCATAAAAACTTCCTTAAAAATAAAACGATAAAACGGATAGGTCAAATCCAGGATAAAAATCCATTGGCTTTGAATGCGGGAGCAGGTTAGCAGTTGTGACTGAATGTAAAATGAATGAAATTTTACTGGTGTGAGTTAAGCATCACAAAAACACTTGAACAAACGTTCATCGTCTAAACGCAACGCAGTCAGTGCACCACCCCATACACAACCGGTATCGAGCGCATAAATATTGGGGGTATTAGCATTGCCTTCAAGCGCAGCCCAGTGACCAAAAATAATTTTATCGTTGCGTGTTTCTCGTTTAGGAAATGAGAACCAAGGTGCAAAGCCGAGTGGCGCCGCCGCTATACTTTCTTTGGTTTCTAGTTCCAACGTGCCCTCATCGGTACAAAAACGCATCCGTGTAAAATAATTGGTGATTATGCGCAGGCGATCCAAACCAATTAATTTATTTTTCCAACGATTAGGTTGATTACCGTACATACTGCTCAAAAAATCGCGACAGTATCGGCTTTGCAATACGGCTTCTACTTCGCGGGCATGGGCTTGGGCTTGATGTAGCGACCACATAGGTGGAATGCCTGCGTGCACCATAGTAAACCCCAAGCGCTCATCGGTATGCAGCAACTTACCTTGAATTAACCAATCAATGAGTTCTTGTCGATCTGGGGCATTTAACAAGGGCTCAAGCGTATCGCTCTGGCTTTTTTTGCGAAGGCCATAGGCAACAGCTAAAAAATGTAAATCATGATTCCCTAAAACAAATTCAACGGCGCTGCGAATGGAATATAAATATCGGAGGGTTGCAAGGGAATCTGGGCCGCGATTAATTAAATCGCCAACCAGCCACAAGGTATCTAGCTCAGGATTAAAAGCAATTTTTTCCAGCAGACATTGGAGCGATTCATAACACCCCTGAATATCACCAATTGCATATGTGGCCATAAGAATGAAAAACCTTTAATGAATCGCGTGCGGGGGCACTCTTAATGTACCGCGTGCGGAGGCACTAGTGCAAAAGCTGGAATTTCAGCATCAAACATTGCGCCGCTATCTGCGCGCATGTGATAAGTGCCTTCCATAATACCGGTTTCAGTTTCGAGCACCACTCCGCTGGTGTAGGTGTAACTTGTGCCCGGTACAATATGCGGCTGCTCGCCAACAACACCAATCCCCTGCACTTCTTGCAGGTTATCTTTGGCATCACGAATTAACCAATGACGGCTAATTAATTGTGCGGGCTCATCGCCTTCATTGGCAATCGTAATGGTGTACGAGTACACATAACGCTGCTTTGGCAGAGTTTGATCTGCCATATAATTGGTTTTTACGCTGACTAAAATTTTATTAGACATAAATTAGCTATTGGGTACAGCATCTGTATTAAGTGAAAGACTATCCAGTAAATTACTGGTAGCCACATATTCTGCCAAACTTATTTCTTCTGCCCGCGCAGAGGTATCAATTGGCAACTGTTCAATAATTTCAGGCGCAAGCAATTGCTTAAGCGCATTGCGCAGTGTTTTACGGCGCTGTTGAAAAGCAACGTTAACGAGCTTTTCCAAAGTTTTGATATTGGTCGCTTTGTGCGGCAAATCTTGATAGGGAACCAAGCGCACAATCGCTGAATCCACTTTAGGCGCAGGGTCAAATGAAGTAGGCGGCACTTCAAATAAGTTTTCTACCGCACAATAATATTGCACCATAATGCCTAAACGGCCATAAGCACTATCACCAGCCTGCGCGGCCATGCGTTTCACTACTTCAGTTTGCAACATGAAATGCATGTCGCTCACTTGGGTTGAATAGCTCAGCAAATGAAAAATTAGCGGCGTGGAAATGTTATAGGGTAAGTTGCCGACGATACGAATTGGCTTATCGTCTTTAACAAGCTGCGCAAAATCAAATTGCAATGCATCCGCTTGGAATAGCTGAAAGTTGGGGTGCTTTTCAAATTTCACTTTTAACCAAGGTACTAAATCGCGGTCAAGCTCAATGACACTCACGTTATCGCAGGAGTCTGCTAACAACTGGGTAATGGCACCTTTGCCTGGGCCAATTTCTACAATCACATCCTCTTTATGCGGATGCACGGCGCGCACTATGTCGCGAATAATACCGTGATCAATTAAAAAGTTTTGCCCAAAACGTTTGCGTGCTTTGTGTTGGCTTTCACTATTCAAATTGTGATTTCTGGTGTCGCTGGAAAATTTATTGCTCATTATCTATTGCGCTCGTTGGCGCGCCTCTACCATGTCAATTGCGTAACAGAGCGCGGTGCGCAAGCTACCTAAATCGGCTTTGCCCGTTGCAGCTAAATCCAAAGCCGTGCCGTGATCTACCGAGGTGCGAATAATCGGCAAGCCTAAAGTCACGTTCACGGCTTGACCAAAACCTTTGTATTTTAAAACCGGTAAACCTTGATCGTGATACATCGCTAAAACCGCATCGGCGTGAACCAAATACTTAGGCGTAAATAAGGTATCTGCTGGCAGCGGGCCAATAAGATTGATGCCCTGGGCGCGTAACTTTTCTAACGTCGGTTCGATAATCTCAATTTCTTCGCGACCTAAATGACCGCCCTCACCTGCGTGAGGATTCAACCCACACACATAAATTCTGGGTTGCGCTATACCAAATTGCTGCTGTAAATCGCGATGCAAAATAGTAATCACTTGCATCAATTCTTTTTCGTTAATCGCAGCAGCAACATCTTTCAGAGGCAAATGCGTTGTTGCCAAGGCAACACGTAAGCCCTGAGTCGCCAACATCATCACCACTTTTTCGGTAGATGTTTTATCCGCAAGGTATTCAGTGTGGCCACTGAACGCTATGCCCGCATCATTAATCACACTTTTATGAACTGGGCCAGTTACCAAGGCAGCAAAATCACCGGCAATACAACCGCTAATCGCAGCATCCAGTGTTTGCAAAATATAACCAGCGTTTTGAATGTTTAACTCGCCCGCTTTAACCGCTGCGCCCAAGGGGATAGGCAAAACAGTAAGTTCACCCGCCACTGATGGCTTAGGTGCGTCGGCAAAATTTACTGTGCGAATTTGCAAGGGTAACCCCAACAAGCGCGCACGTTCTTGCAATAATTCAGGATCAGCAATAGCAACAATTTCATGGGGCTGCGCCTGTTGCGCTAAGGCTACTGCTAAATCTGGGCCTATACCTGCTGGCTCACCGGGCGTTAAGGCAATGCGGAAACATGTTGCCATCGAAACCTCTCACAAAATCAATATTTTGAATTGCTATAAAATCAAAACGCGGCTTCAACAAAGTCATTCATTAAACAAACCTGAGTCTGTCAATAAAACTTGTCTAGCCGCGTTTGGAGTATTCTTTCGTTAGTTCAGTTTAATTTCAACAAAGGCATCTTCGCGGATTTGCGTGAGCCACAATTGAAACTCTTCATCAAAACGACGCGAGCGAATCATATTTTGCGCTTGGTTACGTTTCACTTGCTCGCTCATATCCTCTTTGCGACGCTCTAAAACTTCTAGGATGTGCCAGCCGAATTGACTCTTGAACGGACGGCTCACTTTGCCTATAGGGGTGTTCGCCAATGTTTCTTCAAAGGCAGCCACAAACATGCCGGGCGACGACCAACCTAAATCACCACCACTTAACATAGAACCGGTGTCTTCTGAATTTTCTTTAGCGAGCTTGACGAAATCTTCACCTTTTTCAATTCGCTCTTTTAGCGCCAACAATTTTTCGCGGGCTTGGTTGTCATCCGTAATTTCAGAGGTTTTAACCAAGATATGACGTGCATGAGTCTGTTCAATTAACTGTTGGCCGCCACCGCGCTGTTCAATATTTTTAAGAATATGAAAACCTGCGCCGCTGCGGAAAGGTGCCGTTACCGCACCCGTTTTTAAGCCCGCTAATTGGTTGCCAAACAATTCTGGTAATTGCGCCAGTTTACGCCAGCCTATATCACCACCTTGTAATGCGGCTTGATCATTAGAGTTCGCAATGGCGAGCTGTGCAAAGTCTGCGCCCGCTTGCAACTTTTGATGAATATCTTTAGCCTTTTGTTCGGCTGCAGCAATAGCTTCAGCATCAGCTGAGCTTGGCAATGCAATTAAAATATGGCCAACATGAAAATCCGGTGAAGTGGCAAACTTGCCGTCACTTGACGCGAGAAAATTATCAATTTCTTGGGGCGTAATTTTGATTCGGTTATTCACCACACCTTGCTGCAAATGGTTAATGGCTAACTCATCGCGAATTTGATTGCGCAGCCCAGCCAATGATAAGCCTTGGCGTTTTAAATCTGACTCAAACTGCACCTCTGTCATTTTATTTTTTTCAAGAATACGCCCCATCGCTTGATCGATTTCTTCGTTTTCCACCTTAACTTCGTAACGTTTGGCTAAACCAATTTCAATGCGCTCCACAATCAACTGTTCAAGCACTTGCTTGCGCAAGACGGCTTCATCTGGCAACGCTGTGTACTGACCTTTTAAACGCTGCAAAACCGATTGAGCACGATCATTTAATTCACTCTCCAGTACCACGTCTTCATCAACAATCGCAACAACTCGATCCAGACCAACGGATTTTGCAGCCATTGCCTGTGGCGCTAACAGCACCTGTGAGCCAACCATTAAAAACGCGGCGATAAAAAGGCGAGAATATTTTTTAGTTAATCTACTTTGCATAATTTTGTTCACTTGTTGTTTAGCGTAATGTTTTTTCGCGTTCGGTAAAACCGGTGATCGTTTTTTCCAACAAATTGCCAATTTGTTTATCCATACTGCCCAACCCTTTAAGTTCTAACTCAACCATGATGCCTGGTTCAAAGTCATCATTCTTTAAGTTGGCAAAGAAATCTGGAGTGGTGTAGTCAACGCGCAACCAGCGGCGCCCCATCACCCTAACTCGGTAACAGCAATCGTTGTATTCGAGCCCCGCAAAGGTATCTAGTTCCACACCGTGGGTAAAATCACGATTATTGCGCGCGATAATACTCCAGCGGCTATTGATTGGCAGGATTATCGAAGCATCCAACTGATTCATCGACTGAGGTTGAATAAGTGCCGGTTGTGATGGATTTGCATTCAATACTTTAAGCGCATAGCGGTAGGTAAGGTTAAAGATGCGATAGGAGTCATCCATATAATGAAGCCCCGCATTGGCATTTTCCAAGCGGTCCGCTCGCTGGTCGTAGGCCGCATCGGCACTCACATGAAGCCCCTTGCGAACCTGGCCGCTCACCTGCGCCGCCCAATTGGAGGAAGCGCGCGTATTTTCATCCAAAATTGCCTGATTAACGATTTGCTCAGGATCATACGCAAGAACTTGACGATCCTTTGCGTAGAAAATCTGGCCAATACTCATACGCAAACGCTCTATTCCTGTTTGCTTGGAGGAAAAGGCCGTAGAAACACCCAAGGATAGCTGATTGGCATCATCCAGACGATCTCCGCCCGCGAAGCGTGTGGTGCGGAATAACTGGTTGTAGTTGAAGGTGAGATCGCCGGTATCAAAATTCACAAAGCTCAGCTGATTAGGGGTGAGCTTGTAGAGCGAATCTTGATTTTTGTAACCACTATAAAAATAAAAGGCTCTTGGCTCCAAGGTTTGCAGGTAGTTATTGCTCAGGTCGCGCTCAAAGTAGAGGCCTGCATCCAAACTGGCCTGAGGCACAACAAAGCGAGGGGAAGCATTGGCACTCGCCACCAAACTTTTGCCATCCAACTGATACGCCAACCCTTTAACTGCAAGGCCTGGTTTTACAAAACCCCAAGGATAGGATTTATCCCACTTCAGGCTGTAATCCGTATTGATACGATCGCCATAGATGATATTCGCAAGCGACTGCGCAAGTGCTTCTGAGGTAGCAAAGGAGCTAGCAAAATAGCGGTTTTGCACAAAATTAACATATTCATTATTGAGCTTTAACACCCAATCATTGACCTGATAATTACCATCTACATGAATACGCGGTAGTTCTCTGTAGGGCAGCTGGGTGGTTGTTAGGAGCCGATATTCATCTACCTTAATACCGCTAAACCAATGCTCAGAACGATAGTCTGCCGATGCGGTTTGGCGAATAAACGCCTGCCGGTTGGAATCCGTAGAGCTGTTGTACATATCGCGCAGGTAATCTTTATCGCTAAGATCGGCATAGTTGATACTGGTGGACCAATTCTGTCCCTTACCACCCACCTGCTCTAGCTTTGCATACCAGCGGTCGTGATCACGATAAGGGTAGGCCTCTTGTTCGGTAAGCAGCCCCTGCGCAATTTGGCTTTCGAGGAAGCTACTAAAGCCGCCTTTATCATTGTTGATCACACTGCTGTTTAGCTCAGTTTCAAAATAATGCGATAGATGGCGAACATCGGTTTCGAGCATAAAGCCGCGATTAGATAGATAGTTCGAGGTAAAGGTCGCATCGGCATTAGGCGCAATGTTCCAATAAAAAGGCACGGCTAGCTCAGCCCCATTGCGCTTACTGTAGCCCGGGGTAGGGATTAAGAAACCCGTCAAACGCTCATTGCCTACTGGAAAACGAATATAGGGTAAATAGAAGACAGGAATATCCTGAATATTGATCCGAAAATTTTGAGCGGTGCCGTAATTTTCATCTGGATGCAGGCTAATTTCTGAACCCCGAATAGACCACGCCTTATCGCCCGGCTCACAACTGCTAATTAGGCTTTGCTCAAGATTGATTACATTGTCGCCAAACCTTTCTAAGCTCCCTGCAACACCGTGAATACGGCTTTCGTAGAACACGAAACGGGTATTTTCAAAATGGGCATCGCCCGTTTCTAAATTAATATCACCAGAATCCGCGCGGACCATCACATTAGGATCGCGTACTTGAATACCGCCGGTTAGCTTGGCTTGGCCAGTCTCTTTGTCATAGAGTGCACTTTCGGTACTAATGGAACGATTGCCTTGGGTAATGGAAACATTACCGCTGAAGGTCACACGCGACTGAGCCTCGCTGATTTGTTCATCCGCATGAGAGCGAAAAGGGGCAGTTTTTGGCTGCAAAGTGGCATCACTATCCGTTCTGGGCGGCGGCACATAGGCACCCTTACAGCAGCTGTTGGGAACCGTTAGTTTTTGCGCTTCGGTTAAATTCTCTATGGGCACCCAATCTAAATGCTGCGTTTCTTCAAATTCTTTACGCAACTCTTGGCCAGCGTCATCGGCACAAATATTTGCCGAATAAAGCAACCCCAATACCGGTAAAAACGCCACCATACCGGCAGCGCGCAAACCTATTGTCATTGGAGCTAAAGGAAACTTGGGGGCTAAAGCCATTAACAGCTGTCTCGTTGGAGCGGTTTCCCAAAGATCAGTAAAAAAGTGGCGACGCAGAAAAGCATCAACGCACCCTTAGAAACTTGGGATTACGCAAAAAATTGCCGCGATTCTACTGCAATCAGCGGTGGCAGGGAATGAATTCACCACGAATCCTTCACAAACAAAAAACCCATTAAAAACACACGCGAGACCAAAGCATTTAAGAAGCCCTGTTTAACAGAGATTTCCGCCTCCAGCCAATGCTAGAATCACGCCCATTCTTATGCCTTATCTATTTATGGAGCCCCCATGTATCAGGCTTTGACGCCCCATGAGCGCGAACAACAACTCAGCCTCTGGGTTGCCGCTCAGCTCGGCTGTACGCCCACATCTATCGCACTAAAAGCCATCGCCAGCGATGCCGGCTTTCGCCGCTATTTTCGCTTTGCCACACCCTCACAATGGTTAGCCGTAGACGCCCCACCACAAACCGAAGACAGCCGTCAATTTGTCGCCCTTGCCCGCTATTTAAGCGAACACAAGGTCAATACTCCCAAGATTCTAGCGGCAGATGAGGCCGCAGGTTTCCTCTTGGTCGAGGACTTTGGCGATGAACTTTTGCACCGTCAACTCACCCCCACTACGGTGAATACACTCTATCGCGAAGCCTTTGCGAGCCTTATCAGCCTAGCCGCTTGCCCTGATCAACCCGCGCTTGTACCGCGTTATGACCTTGAGCTCCTGCACCGTGAGCTCACCCTCTTTAACGAGTGGTTTGTCCATGCCCTTTTGGGGTATCACCTTAATGCCACTGAGAGCGGCATGCTAAGCACCCTGTTTTCACGCCTAGAACAATCGGCTTTAGACCAACCACAATGCTTGGTTCACCGCGACTTTCACTCCCGCAATCTGTTAATTCGCAGTAATAATTCCTTAGGCGTTATAGATTTCCAAGGCGCACTCTGGGGCGGCTGTACCTATGATGTTGTCTCGTTGTTGCGCGATTGTTATATCCGTTGGCCCGCCAACCAAGTGACGGCATGGGCATTGGAATATCGCAAAGCCTCTATCAACGCAGGTTTATTGGATGTGGATATCGACGAACAAACCTATCTGCGTTGGTTCGATTGGCTGGGGCTACAGCGTCACATTAAAGTCTTAGGCATATTTGCGCGCCTGAATTTGCGCGACGGTAAGCCCCATTATTTGAAAGATTTGCCATTGGTAATTCGCTACACACTAGAAGTTGCCCAACACTACCCTGAATTTAAACCTTTCGCCGATTGGTTCTGCGACAAACTCCTACCGCTTGCAGAGCAACACGCTTGGTACAGCGACTATCGCCAAGCGGGAGATCCGCAATGAAAGCCATGATTTTGGCTGCTGGGCTTGGCCAGCGTATGCGCCCCTTAACGGATAACCTACCCAAACCTATGCTCCCCGCAGGCGGCAAGCCGCTCTTGCAGTATCATTTAGAGGCATTAGCAAACATTGGTGTGCGCGATGTCATTATCAATCTCGCCTACTTGGGCGATAAGATTCGCGCATTTCTTGGCAATGGCGAAGCATTTGGTCTAAGAGTGACCTACTCCGAAGAATCTGAACCCTTGGAAACGGCAGGCGCTTTATTACACGCCCTACCACTCTTGGGCACCGAACCCTTTCTTCTTATTAATGGTGATGTGTGGACAGATTACCCGCTAGAAAAGCTGGCCGCCTACTCACTGCCAGACGACGAAGATGCACACCTGATTCTTGTCCCTAACCCAGATTTTCACCCAACATGTGACTTCTCACCCAATCAACAGGGCCGACTGGAAGATAATGCAGACCTACCCAAATTTACCTTTGGTGGAATCAGCCTAATTCACCCACGCCTGATTAATCACTACCCCCTGCAAAGAAACAAGTTTCCGCTAGGCGAAGTCTTACGATTTGGGATAGCGCACAATCGAATTAGTGCCCAAGTCTATGTAGGGGGCTGGAGCGATGTTGGCACGCCTGAACGACTGGCTGAACTCGATAAGAGCTTGAATAAACAATAAATAACGCAAGATCTTAGATCTCGAACTCAGGCCGACCCAAATAATTGGGCTATAGTGTAATAACACTTTTCAGATAATCAGAGCGATAGTCGTAAGGCGATGACAAAACTCCAGCCCGTAACACAACTGGTTCAACAACTCAATGTGCCCATCCAAGATCTGGCGCAGCTGAGCTTTTGTGATGGCACCCGAGATTCCAGCGTAAAAGCCTGGGTTCGCTCACTGCCACTCACTCAAGTTCAATTTGTCAGCGGCTTACTTTATCAAGCCCTACCTGATGTTGGCCGCTTTCAAACCACTCCCGGAAACCGTATTCAAATTCTAGAAAGCTTGCGTAATTCCACCTTGCAATCTATTGAAGGCTTAACCCAAAACTTTCTTAACCAACCACTGATTCTGCCTGAGCCCGCGGTAAAAACAGCCACCATTGCGCAAGCCTTACAGAAACATATGATCAATGGTTACCTTGTCGCCATCCGTGATTTGTGCAACCAAGCTAACGCCAATACCGACCTGCTCACCCTCGCGATTCATCGCGCCATTACCGGGTTAAGCCTATTGTTACTTAGGTATTATCAACTTTACGTCCCTATTTCTGGCCAGCTTTGGGCAGAACTACACTCACTCTATCAAATAGCACTGCAGCTGGGCGTTACTGAAAATACAGTGATAGATGACTACCCGCATCTGCAATACAGCAACACAATCACACTCGCCTATATGCGCGCCTTGCTGCTAGCCTGTGCGCGCCCTAACCAGTTGCGCCAAGACGAAATTCTCTCCACCTTTGAAGCCTTAAATGAACTAAGTGCGCTAGCGCAGCTACACGATTCACAAACAGGCAACCATGACAATTTATTCGCGGTGGCGCTCAACAGTAACCGTCCGCCACTTTATCGTTCGCGCTTTACAGCGGACGACAACAGCCTGCTGCTGGAGCTGAACACCGTTCAGATTTGCAAAAAGCTCACTGAAATTAATGCCATCACCAATAGCGAAACGCTTGAGGGCACAAGCTTACGCAACGAGCTACAGCTCACCTCTGCGCTAACTTTACATTTAATCCAAGCATGGAACCTACTGGCGCAGCGCAACTTTGAACGCCAAGAAAGCCAAGGCGCACTAGATGTCGCCGTTGGCCTTAGCAACATCCATTATCAGCTTGCTGGACAAATGAATTTTACGCACTTTTTAAACAGAACCATCGGCATGCATTCAGCCGACAATAGCACGGGGGCTATTTTTCAAAAACGCGGCGTAAAATTAAAAAACACAGCCAAGCAAAATACCAAAGATGACCCATGGAATGATGCCTTTGATATTGCTGGAACCTCCCTCGCGGGGAAGTCAATTGCTACCGATGGAATTGAGTTTGCGATTAAAAAACAAGAAGCTGAAGAATTCAAAGATGCAAACCCCATCTATCATGTGCCCTTAATCGACAGTAGCCCCGGCGGTTATTGCATTGAATGGCGCGACGAAATCCCCAATCAAGTTAAAGCGGGAGAACTCCTAGGTTTGCGTGACCCATTACGCAACCGCTGGAGTCTCGGAGTAGTGCGCTGGGCCAATCAAACCAAAGGCGCAACCCAATTGGGCATTCAAGTGTTAGCCGCCAGTGCCACGCCTGTCGGTTTGGCAATGATTCATAAAACAGGCGACTCCTCAGAGTATTTGCGCGCTTTAGAAATTCCACCACTCAAGGCCATCAACCAACCCGCCACCTTAATTACCAATGCAGTGTCGTTTCGCGAATACAGCAAAGCACGTCTGTATAAGCGCACCAATAATGGCTCAGATACTGAACAGCAGAACATTCAATTGACCCGTCGCCTATTTGCGACTGGCGCGATAAGTCAATTTACTTATCGCGCACTCGCAACCAGTAAACCTAAAGAGACGGCCAAAAATGATGATTTTGATTCTATTTGGGATTCGTAATTCTGTGGAAAAACAACAGTTGAGTTAAGGCATTTTGCGTAAAAATTCTTGCCGATATACTCATCAAGAAATCGATTCGATAGATAGAACGGGAAATAAGTACCAAGAAAGATGAGACAAGGTTAACTAGGTCGCATAAATCAACGCTAAGCTTGAGCAAATGTCAGATTTAAGTAAGATAGCCAGAAAATGAGGGCTAAATTAGTCCAAGACTCATAGCAACCCGTTACCGATATATGGCTTAGATAGCGCCTCCAGTGGTTACCCAACGATTAATAAATACCGCGCATAGCGTAAATGATCGGCACAGAAAACATAATATGACTTCCATAGATACCATTCGCCTCATTATTCTCAACAACTCGCGTGCCGAAGCAGAGCGGCTGATCAGCATGCTGCACAACGCTGGCAGACCAAGCCGCGCACAACATGTGGATAGCGAAGAAGCACTGATTAAGCTCCTGCAAGAACAAACGTGGGATTTGCTGATCGGCAACGACAACACCACCAACCCCACACCGCAGGTTGCGCTTAAACATATTCGCCGCTTAAACAAAGACGTACCGGTTATTTTGCTGCACGAAGAAGAAGAACCTTTCGCGCAAGTAGAAGGCATGAAAATGGGTGCCGTTGACGTAGTCAATCTTGACGACGATCAACACCTACTGTTGGTAATTCAACGAGAAATGATTAACCGTGCGGATCGCCAAGCGCGCCGCACCGCCGACCGCCACTTTCGCGAAGCAGAGCGTCGCAGCCAACAATTATTGGATTCATCGCGCGATGCTATCGCCTATGTGCAAGATGGTCTCTATCTTTACGCCAATGATTCGTTTGCCGAGTTATTTGGCTTTGAAAATCGTGACGATATTGAATGTATGCCCATTATGGATATGGTGGCCGATGCAGAGCAAAATAAACTCAAAAACTTTTTGAAAGAATTTACCCTAAAAGGTGAAGAAATAGGCTCAAGCCAATTAGCCTTTGGCGGTGTTATGCAAGACGGCACCCCTACAGCTATTAATCTGGAAGTTTCTCACGTCACTTATGACGAAGAACCTTGCATTCAATTTTTAGCACGCGCAACGCGCCATGAAGTGCACAACAACAGCGAAGAGTTGCAAGCGCAAATCGATCAAATTAAATCGCAAGATTTAGTGACTGGCCTCTACAATCGCCAATATATGATTCAAACCCTAGAGCAGACTATTGATCATATTGGCGACCAGCAATCCTTAAGCTTACTTTATATCGATCTCGATGGTTTTGCAGAACGAGTTTCTTCCGCATTTGGTGTGGCTGGCTCCGATTTAGTCTTGGGCGACATATCAACCATCTTGCGCGAGAAGATGAACACCAGCGATATTCTAGCGCGCTTTGGTGATAACAGCTTCACCCTGTTAATCCCCAATATTAAAGCCGATGCCGCAGTGAATCGCGCACTACAAATATGTAAGCTGCTTGAAAACCATATCATTGAAATTGATAACAAAACCTTACAGCTGACCTGCAGCGTTGGTGTATCCATCGTTAATGAAAACTCAACCAATGCCGGCACTGTCATTGAACAAGCGCGCATAGCGATGGAAAAAGTACGCGCAACACAGGGCAATAACGCTAGCCTGTTTGAACCCGACGTTGTGGTTGTGGATACAGTGCGCGACATAGCCGCTGAACTTCAACACGCACTCGACAACGATAAGTTCCGCTTATTGTTTCAACCCATTATTAGTTTACGCGGCTCAGAAGAAGAGTATTACGAAGTCTATTTGCGCATGATTAATGAAGCAGGTACCGATATTGAGCCCGATGAATTCCTAGAGTCTGCCAGCAAAATTAACTTAAGCGTTAAAATTGACCGCTGGGTGATATTAGAATCCATAAAAATGTTGTCGCAACACCGCACCAAAGGCAACAAAACTAAATTGATTGTAAACTTAGGGCGTCAATCACTCTGCGATGAAACATTATTACCTTGGCTTGCTGTTGCCTTCAAAGCCGCAAAACTTGCACCAGAAACCATTACCTTTCAAGCCAATGAAGTAGATGTTACCAATCATTTAAACTCAGCTAAGAGTTTTGCAGAAGGGCTGTTAAAACTAAAAACCCAAATGTCGATTACCAATTTCGGCTGTTCGCTTACCCCTTTCAATGCACTTAAACATGTCCCTGCGAGCATGATTAAAATTGATGGTTCGTTCACCACCGATATTCAACATAAAAATGAAAGTTCAGTAGCCTTAATAGAGTTAATTGAAAAACTGCACGCCGAAAATAAAGTGACCATTGTGCCCTTCGTAGAGAATGCGAGCGTACTCTCCACACTCTGGCAAGCAGGTGCGCACTATATTCAAGGCCACTATTTGCAAGAACCCACACAAAGTTTGAGTTACGATTTCAATATGGAGTCTTAACTAACCGCTTTACCCCATACAAAGCGACTCGATAAAAAATGGCTGACTAGGGAAATCTAGTCAGCCATTTTTTGCATTGGATTTAATCATCAAGACTTACTTCTGATTAATCGCTGCATCTGCGCCATCTGCCATCTGGGCTACATCACCATTCCCTAAGTGCGACATCGAACAGAACCTAACGCTACAAATTCATAACATCCTTCTCGGCTAGACCTTTATCAGATAAATCAGCTCTACACTCATTGAGGATACACACATGAAGTTTACTAAAACATCAGGGATTTTAAGCTGCATGATACTCGCAGCCATGACGAGCTCGCGCGCACAGTCAGATGATGCCGGTTGGTATTTAGGTGGCAACCTTGGTCAAACCAGAGCCGATATAGATGAGCAACGCATCGCCGATAGCCTGTTACAAAATGGTCTCTCAAATACCTTAGTTAAAGACGATAGCACTGACAGCGGCTACAAATTATTTAGCGGCTACCAATTTAATCGCTACCTCGCCCTTGAAGGTGGTTATTTCGATTTAGGTGAATTTAATTTCACGTCCACCACACAACCTGCAGGTACGTTCAATGGCAAGCTTGAAGCACACGGCTTTAATATGGACCTAGTCGGCACTATTCCCTTCACCGAAAAATTCGCTGCCTTTGGCCGCGCGGGTATTACCTACGTGCAAACCAAAAATACTTTTAATGGCACAGGTGCTGTTCAGGTGCTCAACCCTAACGAAAAAGAACGCGACACCCATTTAAAAATAGGCGCAGGTTTGCAATATGCGTTTAACGAAAAGTGGAGCATGCGCCTTGAAGCAGAACGCTATCGCATTAACGATGTAGTAGGCCACACAGGCGATCTAGATTTACTCTCTGTAGGATTGGTTTATCGCTTTGGTGCTAAACCTGCGCCAGCGGCTGTACTAACAGCTTTGCCACCCGCACCGGTAACAACACCTAAACCTAAATTTGAAAAGCACATTGTGCCCGCCAATGTATTGTTTAGCTTCGATAGTTCAACGGTAAGCCTGCCTCAGCCCAAATTAGAAGAAATTGCAACAGTTGTTAAAAACGAAGAATCACCCAAACAAGTTATAATTATTGGCCACGCCGACCGACTTGGTTCAGATAATTACAACCAAAAACTATCTGAACGACGCGCACTTGCCGTAAAAGATTACATGGTGGGCAAAGGCATTGATGCTAACCGCTTGGTTACAGAAAGCAAAGGCGAAGCGGCACCACTGGTTCAATGCACCGATAAAGATAGAGCTGCTTTAATTAACTGCTTAGCACCTAATCGTCGCGTGGAAATTGATGAGGTAAAAATGGAAGGCAACATTAAAAAGTAATTTCTAGCAGACATTTTACTCAAGAAATTTTAAAGAAAGAAATAGCGTATAAAAAATCTGGCTAGGAAAGCCTAGTCAGATTTTTCACAACTCACTATAAAGAAACACCGCAATCGTCCACTGATTAATACTAAGGTAAAACAACCTTAATACTATTGCCCGTTAAAAGTACATCCATCTTCACATTTGCATTATTTATTTGCACTGCTCGATAGGTTGCAGAACCAAGAGCATCACCCGTAATCGTTAGATTATAGTTACCATTACTCACCGGAATAGAATAGGCTCCGGTTGCATACACAGGATAAGTTGCCCCATTAAAGCTGATATTAATGCCACTCAGCCCCTCGCCCACATCGTAAAATTCATTATTATTTAAATCCTTATACACAACACCTGTTAAATAATAACTTGACCCAGAACGTGCAAAATTTTGAGTCAACATTGACGATAAGTAATTGGTGCTGTTGCTAATAAAATTACCCTGCTTCTGCCCAATACCCAACTCGCGAAAATTAGCTTCAAGAATATTAATACGATGCCCAGGTGATTTAAACAACCCTTCGTGATGCTGAAGTGCATAGTTAGTTAAATTAATACTAGAACCCGTTGTACCGCCCCAGGCAATATTTTCACCGTTCATCCAACTACCGGTAAATAAATAACCTGCCGTGCTCATACGTGTGCCGGGCGTAGAGCTATTAATACCCGTGTGTGAAAAAACATCTGCATCTAACATCCATTGTGAATGCGTACGAGCAGAATCAATCAAGAAAAAATTATGCGCCAAAGGCTGCTTCGGTGTAGCGGTAATTGCAGCACCTGTAATGCCATCATTTAAACCAATGCCATAACGCACAGCTTCTGCTTCAGGGTTAGCGCGCGCACGATTAATAAGCTCCATTACCAGCACTTCTTGCGCCGTTGGTTGCCTGGAAATATCAATCACGCTAGGGGTTGCACTAACTTTACTACTGGCCAAACTTTCCACACTGCCACTTACAGCAGTGACCACAAAATAATAAGTTTCATTATTTCGCAATGCAGTAATAACGCGGGGCGAGCTGACATTTTGTACCAGAGTGCCATCATCAAAACTGGCAATACTGTGAATTAAAATTTTAGCTTCAGAGGCATAATAGATATTGTAACCAGTCGCACCAGCTACTAGATTCCAGGTTAGCGTTACTGATCCATTCGCTGAGACAACTGCAATATTTTGTGGAGCAGCCAAAGCCGTAGCCGATGACGAAGAAGACGAACTACTGACTAGGGAAGAGTTGCTGCTAGAAGCACTGCTCTGTGCAACACTCGATGCAGTAGGCGTACCTGAGCCACCACCAGATGAACCACCGCCGCAAGATACAAACGTTAAGAGGATACAACTGATAAAGAAAAATTTGGTTAAAAAGCTACTGCTGTTCATCACGAGCACCATTGACGAAGGAATCATTACGCAAGATGGTAGCAAGCATAATGAGTATGAAATGAGAGCAGTCGCACAGGATGAAACTATAGGCTCCTGTGGTTAGGTGGGAGCATACGCTATGAATAGGGCGCACCACGTTCCACTTTAGGTGCGCCCTACGCCGAACTTGATACCTTGTACTTTGTTACACCATGGCCAGCAACTCAGGGTTAGGCTCAGGTTGTGAAATGTGATTGCTGTAGTTAGACAAAGTTTTAACGGCCACTATTAACATAACCTCAAACACCTGCCGCTTGGTAAAGCCACTCGCCAAAAACTGATCCACAACTGCCCCTGCAACCCACCCCCGCCCTTTCACCACAGCGCGAACAAATGTCGCAAGCGCCTGATCCTTTGCATCCTCAATCAGTGAATTGTTATTAAGTGCGTCTAACGTTTGCAGATTTGCCCCTACTTTTTTGCCAATGGCGCGGTGTGCAACCGAGCAGAAACCACATTGGTTTTCAACGCTCACGGCCAAAAGTGCTACCTGTGCCTGCTGTGGTGTAAAGGAGCTTTTAGCAATTAACGCGTTGAGCGCAAGGTATGCATCTATGGTTAAAGGCGCTTCAGCCATGTAAGCAAAGAGATTGGGGATAAACCCAAAGTTCTTCTCAATAGCTTCTAGTGTGGGCTTAAGTTCAGGTGTTGCAGTGGCGATGCTATAGGCGGTAAATGTGGTCATAAAATACTCCTCAATAAATAGATAGCTGAACCTCATAGTCGAACCTATCGGATTCAGCAGAAGTACTTTATAGTGAGGCAGGCGTACTTATAATGCCAATAAGTACAAATATACTGCTCAGGAGTACGCTTTGGATGCATTTTCTGATTTGATCCGCATGATTCGCTTAGACGCAGAGATTTACCACAACGCTTTCGTCTGCGGCGACTGGCGGCTAGATGAATACGAACCCGGTGCCACTTGTTTCCATGTGGTGACTCAAGGCGAATGCCATCTCCATGTGCCAGGGCATTTGGATACCCAGCTCGAACGCGGAGATTTGGTCGTTTTCCCTCGGGAAATAAAACACTCTATGACACCGCTAAAACCTGCCAGCGGGGCACAAGAACACCTGCCATACGCGATGAGCACTGGCAAAGAAGGTATAGGCATGCTCTGCGGTAAGTTACGCTTTCAGCACACCGCCAGCAGCCAAGTCTTGGATGCACTACCGGCGGTCATGCTTATCACTCATGAACAAGCCAAAACATGGCTGGCGCCTATTTTTGAATTAATTCTTACCGAGAGCTTTGCCAGTACAGCAGCATCCAGTGTTCTTTTAGATCGAGTATCTGAAATTCTGTTTATCCAAGCGCTGCGTCACTATCTGCAAAACCACAAACCACAACTAGGCGTTTTGGCGCTCTATGGGCATCCTCGGCTTGCAGTAGCCTTAACGGCAATTCATCGATCACCTGAAAACAATTGGACACTGGAAACCATGGCGCAGTGCGCCGCACAATCACGCACGCAATTTGCAAAAACATTTCGAGAAACCAGTGGCTGGACACCGATGCAATACCTCACTTGGTGGCGCATGCAGTTGGCGTGGAGTTATTTACGGGACGGCCTTAGCATTGCAGATGTCGCTGAAAGAGTGGGCTATCAATCCGAGTCATCTTTTTCACGGATATTTAAAAAAACGTTTTCCGAAAATGCCGGAAGCATACGCAAGCTAAAAAAATAGTAGCCTGCCCACGCAACTGCAACATACTTTACTGATTACACTATTCACCATACTCATTACGAAGGACTAGCTTATGAAAACAGTGCTTATTACTGGCGGAAACAAAGGAATCGGATTAGAAACCACTCGATTTTTTCTAGAAAGAAATTACAAGGTCATTGTCGTTGCAAGGGACTTTGCAGAATTTGAATTTGCGGCAAACCATCAAGTGCAGAGTATTCAATTTGATATAACGCAAATAGGCGACATACCCAATCTTGTCTCCAACCTAGGCGATCTAGATGTGCTCATCAACAATGCAGGAATAATGCTTTCATTGCCCTATGACAATTACCCCCAAGAAAAAATTGAATACATTAATAAAGTTAACATAGAAGCCCCTATTGCCTTTATAAGCGCCGTTGCAAAAAAAATGATTCAACGTAAATCTGGGCGAATTGTAAATAATGCGTCCATTGCCGGCCAAATTGGCCATCCGGATATTTGGTACGGCATTACAAAAGCGGGCCTAATCAACGCCACAAAAAGCTATGCAAAAATTTTAGGCGCAGAAGGAATTTTGGTTAACGCTGTAGCAGCAAGCCCAACCGAAACCGACATGCTTGCTACCATTCCTGAAGCACGAAAAGCCACATTTAAACAATCAGTGATATCGCACCGTTTTGCGACAGCGCAAGAAGTAGCCGCTGCAATAGGCTGGCTGGGAACA
The DNA here is from genome assembly GCA_005801205.1 of Gammaproteobacteria bacterium. GTDB lineage: Bacteria > Pseudomonadota > Gammaproteobacteria > Pseudomonadales > Cellvibrionaceae > Cellvibrio. The sequence continues at coordinate 8,028 of SYDJ01000057.1, read as the reverse complement.
GAATCACCGGAATATATTAATGGCATTTGTATAGATATTAATAACGGTTCGTTCATGCGATAAGTAAATATACCTTAAGGAAAATCAATATGATTCACACAGTTTTCGTGCCCGGTTATGGCAACTCGCTAGGCGATCATTGGCAAATGCAATGGTTTAAAAAAATTCCACATAGCCATTGGGTTGAACAATCCGATTGGGATGCGCCGAAAAAAAATGCATGGGTAAGCGGCTTACAAAATACCTTAGCCAATATTCAAAAGCCCATCATTCTAGTGGCGCATAGTTTGGGTTGCCTAACCATTGCCGAGTGGGCGCAACAACATCACGCTAATATTCTAGGTGCTTATTTAGTTGCAGCACCAGACCCAACTGCACACAATTTTCCAGCGGCGATCAGCGGATTTCAACAATTACCGCTTAACCCACTTCCATTTCCCAGCAAAATAATAGCGAGCACTAACGACCCATATTGCAGCAAAGAACGCTGTGAATATTTCGCGCAAATGTGGGGGAGCGAGTTAAGTTTTATTGGAGATCAAGGGCATATTAATGCGAGTGCAGGATTTGGCGCATGGGAGGAGGGATTCAACGAATTTCAAAAATGGATGAAAGCACTTTAATAAATTGAAGATAAGCTTTAGCGAGCATAGGCTTCTGATTTTTTGTGACTACTGATCTCATCCAGCTTCCACTTAACCTTACTGTGCAATCAAATCGACCAATATTTCACCAGCCTCTTGCAATTCTGCATCACGGAGTTGTTGCTGAATATCTTCAGGCTTAAGAGTAAGCTCTTTGGCGTAATTTTCCAAATGACGACGCTGTTGATCTGCTAATTTCAGACGATAATTAATATCTAAAACCTCTGCGCCCACTTCAGCCTGTTGCAATTGCTTTTTAGTCTCAGAGATGTAGGCAAATACAGGCAGCAGCTCAACACGTTTTAGATGCTGCACCTTAAGCGACTCAATAGAATACTTTGGCTTTTTAGCTTTTAGATTCACCTCAATAGATTGTTCAGAATAATTAACCGAAAGTGATTTAAATTCTGCAGCAGGAAAACTTATATCGGGTACAACACCCACTTGATTAATCGGTTGGCCATTAGGTCTATACAGTTTTGCAACCGACATTTTAAGTGAACCTGAGGAGACACTCGTGATAGTTGACACTATACCCATACCATAAGTTGATTCGCCCACCACTAAACCGCGCTGATGATCTTGCACGGCTGCAGCAAAGAGTTCTGCGCTGCCGGCGGATTGGCTATTCACTAACACAATGAGTGGTTTTTTAAAAACAACTAGATTGGACTTGGTTTCTTGCGGAGAAATTTTACCGTCCATATCCTTTATGTAGGATGCAGCACCTTTGGACTGAAACAAACTTAAAAAATTCGCGGCTTCCAAAAAGGCGCCGCCGCCATTATCTCGCAAATCTACAACCAAACCATCAAGGCTTTTGTTGTTAGGGTCAAGCAATATTTTTGCTGCATCGCGAGTTGCACTTTTGTAGAAGTTATCTCCCCGCTGCATGGCTGCAAAATCAAAATAAAAGCTGGGCACTCGCAAAACACCTATGACGAAGCTCTTATTTTCTTTTTTCTGGCTCAGCGTTTTAAGTGAAACCTCCTGCTCTGTTAGTGTTAAATTTTTTCGAGTTAGCCCTACAATAATGGTGGTATTAGGGTTACTAAAAGGTAAAACCTTCAAATAGACTTTGGTCTCCTTTTCACCTTTAAGCAAACGAAACACTTTATGTAAACTCAGATTCGCAAGCTCAGTGAAGTTTTTATTATCGTTTGAGAGAGCTGTTATTTTATCTCTTGGAAAGAGCTTCCCCTGCGCTGGCGCGCCTTCAATAGCTTTAAGCACTGTGGGGTAGCCATCTTGTATATTGAACTCAATACCTATGCCCACTAAATTAAACTCTGTATTGAATTTTTCATTGTCTACAGGGCTTATGTACTGGGTACGTTCGTCATACAAGGAAAGCAAAGCATTCATAGCGGCTTGATAGGCGTTCTCTGGCGTTTGCTCATTTAACGCTTGGGATTTAACTCTATAACGCTCTTTTAGCTTATTAAAAACCTCATCCTGATTTTGCTGTTGTGTCGCAATCATTAAATAATCTTCAGCAAGCAAATCACTCCATCGCTCTTCGCGCTGAACGAGTGATTCAGCCCAATCGGTATAACGCAAAACTGCTGTTTTACCGCGATATACGTCCAACTTCTCAGCACCTAGTTGAAGTTTTTTTAAGTCATGGGTATTTTTGGCGAGAAGCGCCTGTTGATACAGGCTGTAGATTTTAAAGAGATTGCCTAGCTTTCCACCTTCAATATCTTTAAAGGTAATGGGGTGTTTTTGCTGAATACGTGCAATATCAGTTTTAGTAAAATAGATTTTTGAGGGGTCTAGCGCAGTTAAAAACTTGTTTTGAATTTCATGGGATGTGAGCGCTTTTAATGCGCCTTTGCGGATACTTCCCTCTTCTATCTTACGGATAATTTCTTGCGATAGTTTTTGTTGCGATGAGTTGTCTTGATAAAAATTGTCTTGAAGGGATTTTTCTAGAGAGTTTTGCAGCTCAGCAGAACCTGAAGCATCAGGTTCTGCTGCGTGAGCCAGATGAATGATTGGTAAAAACGATAGGCAGACAAAAATAAACCCACACAATTTTTTAACAACACCCATGCTAACTCCTTGACTGAATACTAAAACATCAATTGAAAGCTATTGCTTGATAAGTATTAGAGTAATTTGTCTCGCTCTCTAAACCCCAGCAAATACAAAATACCATCCAACCCAAGAGTAGAAATCGAATGCTCTGCAGAAGCTTTAACGAGAGGCTTCGCTCGGAAGGCAACGCCTAGGCCAGCCACACTCAACATAGGTAAGTCATTAGCACCATCGCCCACCGCAATGACTTGCTCAAGTGCAATACCTTCTTGTTGGGCTAGCATCGCCAATAATTCCGCTTTGCGTTGGCCATCGACCACTACGCCTTTGACTTCGCCGGTGACTTTGCCATCTACAATATCTAATTCATTGGCATACACATAATCTATGCCGAGTTTGTTTTGCAAGAAGCGTCCAAAATAATTAAAGCCACCCGATAAAATCGCTGTTTTGTAGCCCAGCTTTTTCAGCGACGAAATTAATTTTTCTGCACCTTCATTCAAACGCAAATTTTCGGCAATACCTGCCAATAGGGTTTCATCTAACCCTTTTAACAATGCCATGCGCGCAGCAAAGCTTTGTTTGAAATCTAACTCACCGCGCATAGCAGCTTCGGTAATGTCTGAAACTTGTTCACCTACACCAGCCGCTTTTGCCAACTCATCAATCACTTCCGCATCAATCAGCGTTGAATCCATATCGAAACACACGAGGCGGCGATTGCGGCGATAAACCGTATCGCGCTGAAAGGCGATATCAATATCTAAACGCGCGGATAAATCCATAAAATCAGAACGTAGTGCAGCAACATTCTCAGGCATGCCGCGCACAGAAAATTCTACGCAAGCACTATTGGTGTTTTCGACTTCGCCTTTTAAAACATCTAAACCGACACGGCCCGACAAGCGATTAATACTGTCGATATTTAAACCGTGTTTAGACGTAATCGCGGTTAACTCAGCAATTTGTGCCGCCGATACTTGGCGCGCAAGCAAGGTGACTATGTGACGAGTTTTACCCTGCTGCTCTACCCAATGGGCATAATTATCATGGCTGATCGTTTGAAACCGAACTTGAATTCCCAAGGGTGCAGTGCATTGCTCAATCTCGCTTTCAAGCTGCGCGCGCACATCACCATCTAATGCCATTTCGACCAAAATGCCCAAGGCGAGGGTATCGTGAATAACCGCTTGGCCTATATCCAACACATTGGCGTTATGCGCCGCGAGTACTTTGCTAATCGCGCGCGTTACACCCGGCTTATCCACACCCGATGCATTAATCAATAAAATACTGTTCACTGGTTACCCCACAGCTTGTGTGCTTAATCGTTTGCTTTGATGCGCGGCATTCTAGCGCAAGTCGCACATTAGCACCTACAAGTTCCCATCCAGTAGACCCTTCAAGCCCTATAGTAATAGGGGCAATTAGGCTAGAATGAGCGCCAATTAGCGATACCTGCACAACATCATATTTAGCCATGAGTGCTTGCAGTTCACGGACTGATCCAATAACACAGATTACTGCCAGATCATTGAGAGCCACATGTCACTGTTAAGCCAATACCGTACCTATCCTCAACTTAGTTTATGCAGCGCGCTCTTATTCGTGCTCGGCTTGATGGGCGCGATCTTCTATTTGTACAACGCCGACCGTAATCAAGAAGCCAGCGTTGAACGCTATGGCCATATTTTAGCCACCAGTACGGCACGCCAAGCGGTTGATGCCACCCTCAATCAAGACAAAGTCAGCCTGCAAGCCATTCTGTTAGAAGTGGGGCAATACCCCAACGTGATTGGCGCGAGCCTGCGTAATGTGGACAACAAACTTTTAGTGCAAAGCGGCTACAAACCCAATCAACCCGCGCAAGGTAAACGCTACAATTTCACCGCACCTGTGGCACTGCACAACAACGTGGCTGGCTACTTGGAAATCACTTTAGAAGTGCCCCGCCGCACCTTGCACGATGAATTCTTTTTGATCTGCTGGGCTACCGCCGTAACCGCCTGCCTCCTGATAATTTGGTGGTCAATTCACCGCCGCTGGTGGAGCGCATTGCGCGACAGAATCCCCAGTGCCGATCAAATTGTGACTGCCGTGGTCGATAAAATCCCCACTATTGCCGAAGCTGAACAAGAAGCACAGCCAGAACCAGAAATACCCGCTGCCCCAAAAAAGGTATCCGTACGTTTAAGCTTGCACATTGTTAACCTCAGTAAGTTGCATCAGCAATTAAATAGCGAAGGCTTTAACAGCGTTGTGCGCCGTTTTGAGAAACAAATGCAAGGTTTGCTGAGCCTTTATAACGGCCAGCGCCAACTGTTATCGGGCGACACGCTTTTAATTGATTTCTTCGGCGAAGAATTTCATGAATGCAGTTTCCGCGCGGTTTGCTGCGCGCAAATTCTTCTCAATATGGCTGCACGCAATCCCAGCCCAAGATTACAACTAGCAGCGGCGATTCAACCGCTACCCGATGCACCGCAATCTGCGGGCTGCGCCTTGGTGAAAGAGTTTTTGGTGCAGCACAACAACACGCTCGCGCCGGGCAAAAATGAAATTCTGGTGAACGGCAGTTTGTTAGATACTATGCTGCAAAACCATGCCGAATTCGATGTGAATTCCGGCAAGCTTATTCAAATCAAAGCGCCCTACAGCGATTACGTAAGCAAGCAAGAAGAGCAATTGTTGTTGCGGCAATAAATACTATGCGACCTTTGCACGAATCCTTTTTTGTTTAATTTTACTTCGTCATCCCCGCGAAGGCGGGGATCCAGATGTTGACTTCATTGGTTTTTTGAACAGCTAGATTCCCACCTTCGCGGGAATGACGATGAATTTTGTTGCGTGCAACAGTCTCACTATACAGTGAATATTTCCTCCCAGGATGAACTGGGCATTATCCAATTCGCCCTCCCATTAACAAATCCGTAACACCTCCGTCATATCCCCGTCATTTATTAGTCATAGCCTTGTAGGAAATCTAGCCTACAAGGTGCGACTTCATGCTTAATATTGAACAATCCGTTATCGATAAATTCCCCGGCTTTGCCGATCAATCGCCGCTTATTCGCAATTCCACCCTGTCTATCTTGCGCAAACTCACCCGCGAGCAAGAAATCAATAGCTTCTTGCGCGAGCATCAAGGTGTTACCGGCATAGATTTTATTGATCGCATTTTTGATTATTTCAATTTTAGCTACAGCATTTCTCAGCGCGACCGCGACAATATTCCCTCTCATGGCCGCCTCATTATTGTTGCCAATCACCCCATAGGTTCATTGGATGGTTTAGCGCTCTTACGTTTAGTGAGCGAAGTACGCCGCGATGTAAAAATTGTCGCCAACGATATGCTAATGGCGTTTGAACCTCTGCACGATTTATTGCTCCCACTCGACAATATGACGCGCGGAGCCTACAAACAAAGCTACAAAAACATTGTGCAAGCACTGAGTGACGAGCAAGCGATTATTATTTTCCCTGCAGGCGAAGTCTCACGCGCTAGCCCACAGGGTATCCGCGATGGCAAATGGCAAGCAGGCTTTTTACATTTCGCCCGCAAAGCCAAAGCGCCGATTTTGCCAATTTTTGTTTCCGCTAAAAACTCGTTGTTGTTCTATACCACCTCGATGATTTTTAAGCCGCTAGCCACAGCACTGCTCGCGCACGAAATGTTTAATAAACGCTCGGCAGAAATCAAATTTCGCGTGGGCGAAGCGATTCCACATCATGCATTAGAATCCAATCAACTTGCCGATAAAGCGCTAGTGAAGCGCCTTAAAAAACATCTCTATAAAATCGGCAAAGGCAAAAAATCTATTTTTGTTACCGAAAAAACTATCGCTCACCCAGAGGATAGCAGCGTCATAAAAAAGGAATTAAAAACGGCAGAATTAATTGGTAGCACACGCGACAATCACAAAATATTTTTATGCCGTTATGAAGATCACCCCACCGTACTGCGCGAAATTGGCCGGCTTCGCGAACACACTTTTCGCAAAGTAGGCGAAGGCACCGGCAGCCGCCGCGATTTAGATAGATACGATCACTATTATCGCCACTTGGTATTATGGGATGAAGACAAACTCACTATCGCAGGCGCTTATCGCTTAGGTGAAGTGAATAAAATTCTCCATAAAAAAGGCGTGAAAGGTTTATACACAGCCGATTTATTTGATTATCACCTAACCGCCACACCCTATTTAGAGCAGGCATTGGAATTGGGCCGCAGCTTTGTTCACCCCAATTATTGGGGCAAGGCTAGCCTAGATTATTTATGGCAAGGGTTAGGCGCTTACTTACAACATCACCCTGAAATTCGTTATGTACTTGGCCCTGTTAGCATGAGCGCGCACTATCCTAAAAATTTGCGCGATACGCTGGTCTATTACTATGAGCGTTACTATGCTCCGGCAGGCATAAGCACATCTGAAACGCTAGCAGATGGAAAACATCCCCACGAAATAGACGAAGATGAATTAATTAATTTGCAGCAGCAATTTTCTGGTTTAGATCGTGAAGAAGGTTTTGATGTTTTGCAGAAAAAATTTAATGCGCAAGACCATAAAATTCCCGTGCTGTTTAAACAATACGCGGCACTCTATGAAGAGGGCGGTTATCAATTGCTTGCCTTCAGTGTCGATAGTGAATTTGGCAACTGCCTAGATGGTTTGTTTATGGCCGATTTAACGCTCATGAAACCGGCAAAACGTGCACGTTATATTCCATCAAATGCGGACTAAACCCACAACGGAATTTCTGTCATAAGTCACTTCATGGTAAGCTCGTCGCTCTCAAAAACAGCACGATCAACAAGGCTACGAGCTGACCCATGCATATTCATATTCTCGGCGTTTGCGGCACCTTTATGGGCAGCCTCGCGCAACTCGCAAAAGCCCTAGGCCACCGCGTTACCGGTAGCGATGCCAACGTCTACCCGCCCATGAGCACCCAGCTGGAACAAGCGGGCATAGAACTCATGCAAGGCTTTGACCCCGCACACTTACAACCCGCGCCCGACTTAGTGGTGATTGGCAACGCCATGAGCCGTGGTAACCCCGCCGTGGAATACGTGCTCAACCAAGGCATAGCCTACACCTCAGGCCCACAATGGCTGCGCGATCATGTATTGCAAGGCAAATGGGTCTTGGCCGTTGCCGGCACCCACGGCAAAACAACTACCAGCTCTATGCTCGCGTGGATTTTAGAATACGCTGGCATGGCGCCTGGTTATTTAATTGGCGGTGTCACTAAAAACTTCCCCACCTCTGCACGCTTAGGCGATACGCCTTTTTTTGTGGTGGAAGCCGATGAATACGACAGTGCCTTTTTTGATAAGCGCTCT
>SYDJ01000056.1 GCA_005801205.1 Gammaproteobacteria bacterium | reverse complement strand
GGTGGGGGTCTCCGGTTCGAGTCCGGATAGTCCTACCACTTTCTAAACGTGAAAATATCTCCCGAGCCCGCTAATTGCGGGCTTTTTCGTTTTTAGGCCAGTGAAATCTCTCTTGAATTTTCTACTTGCCCCTTGATATTTACCCTATTCGCCCCACTTTGTGTACATAGGTTTTTAGTAAAGTACTAAAAGTACGTGGCTAAAAATTGTTCATTAGTATTGTGCATTTCATTCGTATCAGGAGTTCCATTATGACCATAGATGCTCGCAAAGAAACACGCGGCTTTCAAACCGAAGCTAAACAACTATTGCACTTGATGATTCACTCGCTCTATTCAAATCGCGAAATATTTTTGCGTGAGCTGGTATCGAATGCGTCGGATGCTGCTGACAAATTGCGCTTTGAGGCAGTGTCTAATGGCGATTTGTACGAGGGGGATGCTGAGTTAAAGATTCGTGTTAGCTTTGATAAAGATGCCAAAACCATCACCATCAGCGATAACGGCATAGGTATGACGCGCGATGAGGTGATTGAAAACTTAGGTACTATCGCTAAATCTGGTACCGCCAATTTTATGCAGAAATTAAGCGGCGATCAGAAAAAAGATGCGCAGCTTATTGGCCAATTTGGTGTGGGTTTTTATTCGGCGTTTATCGTGGCCGATAAAGTGGTGGTCACCACTCGCCGTGCTGGTGCGCCGGTGAATGAGGCCGTTCGCTGGGAATGTTCTGGCGATGCTGAATTTGTGGTGGAGACTGTAGAAAAAGCTCAACGCGGCATGACTGTTGAGTTGCATTTAAAAGATGATGCTTTGGAGTTTGCTGATAACTGGCGCTTGCGCACTATTATCAAAAAATATTCAGATCACATCGCCATTCCGGTTGTTATGCAAAAACAAACTTCTGTGGATGAAGAGGCAAAAGAGCCGGAAGATGAAGTGATTAACACGGCAACTGCGCTTTGGACTCGTTCACGCAGTGATGTGACCGATGAAGAGTACAAAGAGTTTTATAAGCATGTAAGCCATGACTATGCGGAGCCATTAACCTGGAGCCACAACCGTGTAGAAGGTAATTTGGACTATACCAGCTTGTTGTATTTGCCTTCACGTGCGCCCTTTGATTTATATAATCGCGATGCTTCTCGTGGCTTGAAGCTATACGTTCAACGTACATTTATTATGGATGACGCAGAGCAATTCTTGCCCTTGTATTTGCGTTTCATTAAAGGCGTTGTTGACTCCAACGATTTGTCATTAAACGTATCGCGCGAAATTTTACAGAAAGACCCTAATATCGACAGCATGCGCGGTGCTTTGACCAAGCGTGTGTTGGATATGTTGGCGAAATTGGCAAACGGTGAGCCTGAGAATTACAACAGTTTCTGGAAAGAGTTTGGTCAAGTCTTAAAAGAAGGCCCTGCAGAAGATTTTGCTAACCGTGAAAAAATCGCCAAGTTGTTGCGCTTTGCTACCACACATACAGAGACTGCAGAACAAATTCAATCTTTGGAAGATTATGTCGCGCGTATGAAAGAAGGGCAGGAGAAGATTTATTACATCGCTGCCGAAAACTTTAATACCGCAAAAAACAGCCCGCACTTGGAAGTCTTCCGTAAAAAAGGCATCGAAGTATTATTGCTGACTGATCGTGTAGACGAATGGTTAATGAGCCATCTCTCTGAGTTTGATGGCAAGTCATTGCAAGATGTCGGTAAAGGTGAGTTGGATTTAGGTAAGCTCGATACCGAAGAAGAAAAGCAAGCGAAAGAAAAAGTCGCTGAGCAATTAAAGCCGCTGCTTGAACGTGTAAAAGCCGCTTTGACCGAGCAAGTTGCTGAAGTACGCATTACTGATCGCTTAACTGATTCACCAGCCTGCGTGGTGGTTGCTGAGCATGATATGGGTGCACAAATGCGTCGTATTCTTGAGCAGGCTGGGCAAAAACTGCCGGATTCAAAACCTATTTTGGAATTGAACCCTGAGCATCCGTTGGTGAAAAAATTAGAGCAGGAAACGAGCGAGTCACGCTTTGGTGATTTGGCGCATATTCTGTTTGATCAAGCTAATTTGGCTGAGGGTGCGCAGCTGCAAGACCCCGCAGCTTATGTACAGCGTTTGAATAAGTTATTGTTAGAGCTAAGCAACTGAGTTGAGAGTTACTTAACTAAATCTGGCTTTAACGGAGTACAAGTAAAGAATGCTATTCAATTCAAAACTGCCGTTAATACTTCCCTGTAGGCTCGGACGCGGCATCCATGCCGCATACGGTTTTGAATCAAATAGCATCCTTTACTTCAGGCTAATCAGTAAGTGCTAGGTTTTAAAGTGTAATTAGTGAAAGGCCTTGGCTATACTCTAGCCAAGGCCTTTTCTTTATGGGGGATTATGATGGAATTCAAACAGGTTACGCTGGGTGCTAAAAAAAGCATCGCGCTAATTGCGCACGATAATAAAAAGCAAGATATGGTTGATTGGTGCCAAGAGCATAAAGCCGAGTTAGTAAATCATAAACTCTATGCTACTGGCACTACGGGTATGCTGATTGAAAAAGAAGCGGGCTTACAGATTACTAAACTTATCAGCGGTCCTTTAGGTGGTGATCAGCAAGTAGGGTCGTTGATTTCTGAAGGCACTGTAGATGTATTAATATTCTTTTGGGATCCCTTTGAACCCATGCCTCATGATCCCGATGTAAAGGCGCTCTTGCGCATTGCAGCCGTCTGGAATATTCCCATTGCTTGCAACCATAGTTCGGCGGATTTTTTAATTGCTTCGCCATTGTTTAATTCTGCCTCTTTGCGAGATGTACCGGATTATGCGGCTTATTTGGCTAAGCGTTCGGTGAGTTTCTAATGATATTTTTTAATTCAATTGAGCAGATGAATCAACACGCTAAATGCCTCTTTAATTTGGCGGAGGTTGAATCTGCGCTAGAGGTCGTGGTGGAACAATTAACACAAGATTTAGTGGATAAACAGCCGGTGGTTTTAGGGGTTATGCGCGGTGCCATGCCGATGATGGGTTATATAATCCCGAGGCTTGGTTTTTATCTTGAGGTGGATTACGTGCACGCAACCCGCTATCAAGAAAAACTGACTACGGGCGAATTGTTGTGGCTGCACGAGCCCCATGTTGATTTACAGAATCGCAGTGTTTTGTTGGTGGATGATATTTTAGATCGCGGTATAACCCTTAAAGCGATTGCAGATAAATGTTATTCACTAGGTGCCAAGGAAGTAAAAATTGCAGTGTTATGTCAAAAACAAATTGCCAATTTTTCACCCGCAATTACTGCTGACTATACGGCGTTGCTCGTGCCCGATGCTTATGTGTTTGGTTATGGTATGGATTACGAAGGTGGTTGGCGCAATGCGCCAGGAATTTATGAATTAACGAGCGTCTGAGTTGATGTATTATAAAAATCTACTCTTCATCTTGCGGTGGTAATGCAGGTATTTCTACCGTGATTTTCAAGCCGCCCTCTGTTTTATTTTCAGCCCAAATTTTCCCGTAATGCAGCGTTACACTGCGGTGTGCAATGGCTAGCCCTAAACCATGGCCACCGCTTTCGCGATCACGCGCAGAGTCTGTGCGAAAGAAGGGCTGGAAAATATCGTTTAATAAAGCTTGTGGCACGCCTGTACCAGAATCCGCAATCATTATTGCAAAAGCGTTTTCATCAGCCTTTCGCGTTAAACGAATATCAATATCGCCAGATTGTGGTGTGTAGTGAATAGCATTGCGCAAAATATTTTCAAATACACCCACTAACATATTGCCATGGGTTGCTACTAAGGCTTCATTATAGTGGCTGGTGAACTTAATGCTAATTGCTTTCTCGCTGGCCATTTGCTCGTAATTTTCAATGATATTTTTGAGCAGTGCGACTAAATCCAAGGTGTCATCTAATTGCCAGCCTTGTTGCTCGTGCACGGGAAGAGAGAGAATTTCCGTAATAATATTGCCAAGATAATCTGCGGCTTGTTTTATTTTTTCCAGCTCATTATCAACGGTGCCATGACTGCGCTGTTGCGCGAGCGCGAGCGCAAATTGCAAGCGTGCTAAGGGCGTACGCAATTCGTGGGATACGTCTTTAATTAACCGTTTCTGTTCCAGCATGGCTTTTTCAAGTCTCGCCGTCATTTGGTCAAAGTTGTGGCCGAGAGAGGCAATTTCATCTTTTCTGCCGCTGAAGTGTTTGCTTACGCGCGCGCTTAAATCGCCTTTGGACACTTTTTGGATGGTTTCTTGTAAGCGCTTAATACTGGAAGTGAAATGTCGCGCTAATAAAAAGCACGCACTACCACTCACCAAAATAGAAACCAGCAACAGTGGCCAGATATTATTGATGAATAATTCCCAGATAATATCGCGATCAGGACCTTCATCAAGGCCGTCAGAAATAGTGACCAATTTAATAACGTCACCATCGTTTAAGGTGATGTAGCGGCCAAATAGTTTGCGGTTTCTATCTTGAATTTTTTCGTAGGGATGTTTTGCATTGAGCTGTTCTGCCAGCATTAGCACACCGGGTGGAAGCAGGCGATTTAAAACATCTTGATTGTTATTGTCGAGCGCAAAAATAAAAGGCGATGACCAAGCGGGCAGGGCGCGAATATCTTTGCGTATATCCGCCGCGTTTCGGTTAATGACACTGCCCGCCATTTGAAAGAGTAAGCGTTTGGCGGGCTCGTCTTCGTGGGTGAGATGAGAGCTTTGCAAGCTGCCGTCGGGGGTCATATCAAACCAATGTACAACCACATTGGTGCCCACGATGATAGTGGCGGTTATCAACCAAAATGTTAAAAATATTTTGAGATATAACCGCGTCATACTGAACTATTTGTCTTCGTGCAGGGTGAGCATATAGCCTGCGCCGCGCACATTAATGATTAGTTCTTTATTAGCACCCGCTGCGGTCAGTTTTTTGCGGATATTGCTGACATGCACATCAATACTGCGGTCATAAGGAGTAAGTTTGCGGTTCAGTGCTTGCTCGGTCATATCATCTTTGCTAATGACTTGGCCGGCCTGGCGAACCAGAATTTCTAACACACTAAATTCAGTGCCCGTTAAAATAATTTCGCTATTACTCCAAGTAACATGGCGGCTGCCCAAATGCAATACCAATGAGCCTGAGGCAATTTTTTCAAGTTTGGTCGGGCTAGGTTCGTTGCTGGCAGAGCGGCGCAAAATAGCGCGAATGCGAGCAACAAGTTCGCGCGGGTCGCAGGGCTTGGGTAAATAATCATCAGCACCAATTTCAAGGCCTATAACGCGATCAACGGTGTCGCCCTTAGCTGTTAACATGAGTACTGGTGTTTGATGGGTTCTGCGTAAAGTTTTTAATACTTCAAAACCGTTATAGATGGGTAGCATCACATCCAAAACTATCGCGGAAAATTGCTCTTGAGTGGCAAGTTGGATGCCCGCATCACCATCATATGCGACAGCAACTTCAAAGCCTTCAGTGGTTAAGTATTCGCTGAGCAGTTGGCTTAATTCTTTGTCATCATCAATGAGCAAGAGTTTATTCATGAAAGATCATCACTATTAGAAGAGTTTATTCAACCAGTGTGCAATAGAGGTTATTAGGTGTCATTGAAATTGTAGCTGTTTAACCCTTCTTAACAAATTTTCGCCTCAAATAGTTTCAATAAAAGTCGCAAAACCTAAGTGGCATAAGCTTCAATGTCTATCATCTGGTGTCTCTATACAGAAGATCGCTTGCGTATAAAAGCTATTGTTGGGAAAATTGCGCCCTCTTAATTAAATCGTGTTGAGGTGTTTGTGGCCCAAATAGGTCTGTTTTTTGGAAGTGACGAAGGTAACAGCGAGCGTGTAGCTTATCGTATTCAAAAACGTCTTGGTGAAGATGTAGTAGATGTTCATGATATAGCCGATGTCACCCAATTAGATTTTGCCAATTACGACAAGATTATTTTAGGTATTCCTACGTGGGATTTCGGTCAGATCCAATCCGATTGGGAAGAGTTTTGGGATGATATAGGCGCGGTAGATTTTTCTGGCAAAGTGGTCGCCTTCTTTGGTTTGGGTGATCAATTTGGTTACGGCGATTACTTTCTCGATGCCATGGGTATGTTGCACGATGTGGTTATTCAAACCGGCCCGGAGATTATCGGCCACTGGTCAACAGAAGGTTATGAATTCGATGCCTCTAAAGCAGAAATTCTGGGTGCGGGAAAATTTGTCGGCTTGGCGCTGGATGAAGATCAGCAAGAAAATCTCACTGCTCAGCGTTTAAACCGCTGGTGCGCGCAAATCCATGCCGAGTTTGGTTTGGATAGCCCGCTTCATGAGGTTGTAGATTAGTTTACAGTTCAAAAGGCTAGGCAGGTGAGTCGCTTAACTTCCCTGCTGCTTTTTTGATCCTTTCATAGCTACCGTCCTTCGTGGTACTTTTGTGACCATGACCAATCAACCTCAAAAATTAACTCGCCACATTGGATTATTCGCCTTAGTTGTGTACGGCGTGGGCGATATTCTCGGTGCAGGGATCTATGCACTTATTGGCAAAGCTGCCGGAGAAATGGGTAATGCCATTTGGATGGCGTTTCTCGCGAGTATGGTTGCGGCCGGATTAACTGGGCTTTCTTACGCATCACTCGGATCACGCTACCCGCGCGCTGGCGGAGCCTCCTTCTTTACCCATCATGCTTTTAAGAATAAATTTTTCGCTTACGTCATTGGTCTTGCTGCACTTTCGTCAGGTGTAACATCCATGGCTGCTGGTAGTCGAGCCTTCTCTGGGTACTTCACGTCACTCGTTCCGTCAGTTCCGGTAGAGGTAGTTGTGGTCGCATTCTGCCTTGTTGTGGCAGGCGTGGTTATTCGGGGTATTCGCGAATCTATGTGGATGAATATGCTGTGCACTGGCATCGAACTGAGTGGATTGCTGCTTGTGATTATTGTAGGTGCGAAATTTCTTGGCTCGGTTGATTACACAAGTGCTGTAACAATCGCTAACCCCTCCGGTGATTTGACGTTTTCGCTGATACTTTCGGGGGCAGTGCTGACGTTTTATTCGTTTGTGGGGTTTGAAGACATTATTAACGTAAGTGAAGAGGTGAAAAACCCTGAGTCGAATATACCCATGGGTATTTTGCTTGCCGTGCTTATTGCGTCAATTATTTACATTGCGATTGCACTGGTCGCGGTATCGGTGATTCCGGCCGTTGAACTCGCGACTTCATCGGCACCTTTGGTCGATGTGGTCAAGCGCGCTGCGCCCTGGTTTCCGCCGATCGTCTTTGCTTTTATCGCGATGTTCGCGGTGGCGAACACGGCGCTGCTGAATTTTATTATGGGTTCGCGGCTCATTTATGGCATGGCGAATCAAGGTTTGATGCCCAAGGTGCTTGCTACCTTGAGCCGTCGGCGCACGCCCTACGTTTCATCTTTAGCTGTGTTGGGGGTTATGTTGGTGCTCGCGTTGACGGGCAACATTGCCTCGCTTGCGCGCGCAACGAGTGTGTTACTACTGGTTTGCTTTATGGCGGTGAACGTGGCGCTCATCGTTCTTAAGCGTCGCAAGCATGAACCTCAAGGGCGATTTGAAATTCCCTATGCGGTGCCTGTACTCGGCGCTCTTGTTTGCGCGCTCATGTTGTCCTACACCAAAATCCAAGAGCTCAAAGTGGCAGGCGTTATTTTTACAGTGATTGTGATTCTCTATTTTGTGATCAGGCCGAATGCGGATGCTATCAAGCGCGGCCTTGGCGAGTGATCACACGCTTCCATTCTTCAAGTTTCCCTCCTTCAAGCTGCAGCTAAAAAAACTTGTTGCACAACAAAAAATACTGTATATAATCCCAATTACTGTATAAACAAACAGATAACGGGGTAGCCAATGTACAATCTTACGTCGCGCCAAGAACAGGTCTTACAACTCATACGAAGTTATGCAGATGAAACAGGCTACCCACCTACGCGAGCGGAAATTGCGCGCATTCTAGGTTACAAATCCCCCAATGCTGCCGAGGAGCATATAAAGGCTCTAGCCCGCAAAGGTGCGATTGAGATTATTCCCGGTGCATCGCGCGGTATTAAATTGCCAGATTTGGTAGATCAAGGTTTGCCAATAGTGGGCCGAGTAGCCGCAGGCAGCCCAATTCTCGCGCAAGAGCATATTGAAGATTACTGTAATATTCCTCCTAACTTCTTCTCACCCAATGCGGATTACTTACTACGCGTATGCGGTATGAGTATGAAAGACGCCGGTATTTTGGATGGCGACTTGCTGGCAGTGCATCGTACCGATCAAGTTCGCAGCGGCCAGATTGTGGTTGCGCGGATTGGTGAAGAAGTAACGGTCAAGCGCTACAAGCGCAGTGGCAATCGCTCGCAAGTTGAGTTGTGGCCAGAGAACCCCGATTTTGATGTTATCCAAGTTGATTTAACTGACCAAGAATTTTCCATCGAAGGCCTAAGCGTAGGAGTGATTCGTCGTGAATAGAATTCGTCAAAACCAAACCCAAACTCAGCAACAACCCGCAACCAGTTGTGGAATTACCGAGCTGATTATTGCCAATGCATCGCCAGAACAAGCCGCACTGCTTATGCCGATGATCGCATTTCTCACTAAAAGCTGTGCAGATCGCTGGGTGACATGGATAGCGCCGCAACATATGTCGCGCGAGTTTCTGGAGTCATTCGGTGTGGATACGCGCTTCGTGCGTTTAATTCACTGCAGCGATGAAGAGAGCCGCTTGTGGATTACGTGGGAAGCTTTGGCTGCTGGCAATAGTCACACAGTCATTGCTAGCCCAGGCAAATTGACGGATAAAGAGTTTAAGCAGCTTGAAAGCGCAGCTCACCAAGGTCAATGCCAAGGTTTGTTGCTGCGGGTGAGATAAATATTTACTTGCGACCCACTGTCTTGCGCTTAAGCGTCGGCTACAAAGACTGCGCGAATTGGGGCAGGGTGGCCTTCAGCGGTTAGCTTAGGGTTTTCAGGGTGAAGAAACTCAGGGAGTGAGTGAAATTTCATCCAATGGGTTGAGCGCTGTTCTTCGGTGGATGTTGGGCACACATCCACAACCCGTGGGTTGCTAAAGCCCATTTTGCGCAGCCAGCTGAGCATGGTGTCGCAGCTGGGTAAGAACCATACATTGTTCATCATGGCGTAACGGCCTTCTGGCACCAACACATCGCCAAGCTCGCCTTCAATAACCAGTGTTTCTAACACTAACTGGCCGCCGGGGCGCAATGCTTCTTTCAGTTCGCGCAAGTGATCCATGGGCGATTTGCGATGATAGAAAACGCCCATCGAAAATACGGTATCAAATGCCTGTAGCTTGGTTGGTAGCTCTTCAATACCAACCGGTAATACATCAATTGGATAATGATTGCCCGCGAGTTGCTTAATCATGTGAAACTGCACGACAAAGCGCGGTGATGGATCAATACCAATCACTCGCTGTGCACCTTCGCCCAACATGCGCCAGCAGTGATAACCATTGCCGCAACCTACATCTAATATCAAGCGATTTGCCAGCGGTGCCAAGTGTGGAATAACGCGATCCCATT
>SYDJ01000055.1 GCA_005801205.1 Gammaproteobacteria bacterium | reverse complement strand
GTGGTTGTTGCAGGGGATGAAATTGGCTAATGCTATTTAATATCTACATTAGACTGCATCATTTGAATCAGTGATGCTTCAGCACGGGATAAACCGCAACGGCGTGCAACCTCCTCTGCATCTAAACCCAATTTAAATAATTGTGCAGCTTGCGAATAGGGTTGAAAATCTTCGTCGTTGTAATAATCAATTTTTTTATCGGGCGCTTGTGGTTCTTGCAAACGCTTTTCCATCGCCAACAAGCGCTGCCCCATTCCTACGGAGCCGCTAGTTGACATAGCTAAATCGCGGGTTAATTTTTGGATAAGTTTCTCGGTATGCGCTTGCTGCGCACGTGCGACTTGCAAACTTTTAAAGGCAAGGATTAATGCCACAACACCCACCAAAAGGCTGGCGATAAGCCCGATTTCAAGTGGTGTTAGTGACATTCTATTCTCTTATAACACATCAAATTTGTGAACTCAGATTTTCTAGACTTTAATTTTTGTGATGATAGCAAGGCATTTTTTGTTAGCAATAAAGGAGTTTATTGTAATAAATCATAATCTACATCCATGTAAATTACCCTTCGGGTAGCTTCGCTATGAAAATTGCTCCTGCAATTAGTGACTTTTTTGCTAACAAAAAATAACGCCGCTAGCGCACAAAAAGTGAATGTCTAAACGTCTTCTAGTTCGTTCCACTCTTCACTGGTCAACAACTTATTCAATTCAATCAAAATAAGCAACTCATTGTTTTTGTGACAGACACCTTGGATAAACTTAGCCGACTCTTCATTACCCACATTCGGAGCCATTTCAATTTCAGATTGACGCAGGTAAACCACTTCGGCAACGCTATCTACCAAAATACCAATTACATGGCGATCGGTTTCAATAATCACAATACGGGTGTTATCTGTAATATCGCCGCTGGGTAAATTAAAACGGTGACGAGTATCAATAACAGTAACCACATTGCCGCGCAAATTAATAATGCCCAATACGTAGGAAGGCGCACCGGGAACAGGGGCAATTTCGGTATAGCGCAAGACTTCTTGTACTTGCATTACGTTGATGCCGTAGGTTTCGCCATCTAAACGAAAAGTCACCCATTGAAGTACGGGATCATCAGTGCTTTTATTCTTTACTGCATCATTTGCCATAAAATTTTCCTCAAGAGCTATGCCTTATTACAGGTGCAACGCCCAAAATGTGATAAGTCGATATAACTATAGACGAGGCTGCTTGCTCTGCCAGTTTCACAAACGAGTTTTCATCGCATTCTTATCGGCATCGATCAATATCTGCCCAATCATGGGAATATCCAAGAGCGCACACATGTGTTCTTTCACCGTTCCCGCCAACCAAGGGCGCTTACTGCGATCGCTGCGCCACTTTACGTCGCCCGGTTGTAGCCTGATGGGTTGATTCACAGAATCCACTGCTAAGCCCCAAGGAACACCGTTAATAGAAACCACATATTTTGCATTTTTTATGAAGCTTTCATCATAGCGTTCGGGCATCACAAACTTTGCGGTGTTGACCGTGCGGATTTTACCTTGGGGAGTTGGCTGTATTCCCATAAACCAATCAGCTTGGCCAAACAATGGGGTCAGCTCATCGGTAATGGGCTGAATTTGCCCTAGGGATATTAAGGGCACCGCCAAGGTTAAGCCTGAAACTTTAAATAAGAGCACATCAAAGCGCGATTGCGCCCACTGCGGCAAGCCATTGGGCATCCACTCCAGCCCTGGGATTTGCAAATGTTGGCCAAGAATTTCCGCCGCAACAACAACCGGCGTTTCGATACTGGGCTTTGTTTCCACAATAGGTGTCGCAGTTTCAATCACCCACTCTTGAATTTCATGCGGATCAGCCACGTAGGTAGTTTTGGGTGGAGCAACAACTTCCACGTTAACAATGGGTGCCACTACAATTTGAGGCTGTGCGCTGCTCAATAACTTTTGTAGTTTTGCTTTTTTCTCTGCATCTGGCTCGGCAAATTCAGGTATAGGTTTAGCGATGGGTTTTGATTTTCGCGCGCTAGTGCGATGAGCAACCAGCGGTTTTACGCTAGGTTTCGCAGCCGTTTTTATCGCAGAGTCTTTTAGGTTAACTGAGGGTGATTTTACTTTTGATACAGACGCCTTTTGGTTTGCCATAGGCTCAAGATCTTCTGATGGCAACAAGTCATCAAAATAATCCAGCAAACTGTCAAAAGGGTTTTTTAAATCGCTCACACGCCACCCGCCGCTAAGCGCGCATCTTCCACAGAGAGCTTCTGCAGCAAAAATTTAAACAATGATTTATAAGCATCCACACCGCGCGCCGTTTCGTCGAATAAGTGTGGTGGAACACCAGCCCGGCTAGCATCACGGAATTTTGTATCCACGGGAATGTGACCTGGCCACACTTCGGCAGGATAGGTATTGCGAATTGTCCGTAAGCTGGTGATAGAAGCTTGGGTACGGCGATCATACATGAGCGGTAAAATCGTATATTCCAAGGCTTTTTTGCGCGACCGGCTCATCATTTTAAGAGTATTCACCATGCGCTCCAAACCTTTAAGTGCAAGAAACTCAGTTTGCACCGGAATAACCAAATGCTGGCAGGCCGCGAGCGCATTAATCATGAGCACGCCCAATAAAGGCGGCGTATCAATAAATACAAAATCGTAATCATCGTAAATACACGCAAGCGAACGTGTGATAACTAAACCCATGCCATCTTGCCCTATCGCCTGCCGCTCTAAAGTCGCCAAGGCTGTGGACGAAGGCAACAAATCCAAATTAGGATAATCAGTGGCACAAATTAGCCGTTTCACGCTGGCAGAGGTGAGTTCTTTCCGCTCTTGGAATAATGTGTAGGAACTGAATTCCTGCGTGTCGGGATCTTGACGAAAGTAAGTACTCAGTGAGCCGTGTGGGTCTATATCCACCAGCAATACGCGATAGCCTAGCGAGGAAGCAATGCCTCCAAGCGCTACACTGGTGGTGGTTTTACCCACACCACCTTTCTGATTGGCTACCGAAATCACACGCACTTACTCATACCTCAAAGCGTCAAGCAGATGTCAGTTTAGGCCTGCTGGGGCGATAAGCAAGCCGATATCAGGACTTCAGCAAAGTTTATGCCGATCCACACCAATACATTAATTCTTATAAGCTTCTTTAATGAGCACTCCCACTCGCTTCAACGCCTTTTCTTTTTGTGGACTCCAAAATCCCCCTGAAGATAAGCGCAGACAGTTTTTGTACTTTTGAGTTGTGGTAAAAATTTTACCCGGCGTAATGGCAATTTTTTCCTCTAGCAGGCGTAAGGTAAGCTCATAGGTATCAAAGCTTTTTGACACCAAATTTTCCAACGGCAACTCCACCCACAATACATAACCACCTTGAGGCTGGGTAATTCGGGTATTCATCGGAAAATAGCGTTCAATTGCCAAAATTAATTCATGCATGCTTTTCGCTAACTGAATTCGCATGGTGCGCAAATGACGCTCGTATTTTCCACTGCGTAAAATATCCGCCAATGCGTATTGAACAATTGTCGGGCACGCCATGCTGCTCATAAATTTTAATTGCCCAATCGCAGGCGCAAGTTGTTTAGAGGCAACCCAGCCTACCCGTAAACCGGGCGCAAACGTTTTAGAAAAGGAAGAACAATAAATTACTTTCTCATCAAAACGCTGACAGACGCTGGGGCGCTGGTTGCCAAAGGCGAGGTCGCCATAAAGATCATCCTCTATTAATGCGACTTTATGTTTACGGCAGAGTAACGCAAGTGCTTTTTTATTGTCGTCAGACAAACTTGCGCCGAGCGGATTACTGAAATTAGAAACAACCAAGCACGCTTTAATGGGCCAGTGTTCCATGGCCAATTGCAATGCATCCAACGAAATTCCCGCCACAGGATCGGTAGGAATTTCTATTGCTTGCAAGCCCATGTGTTCGATAATTTGTAAGAGGCCATAGTAGCTGGGCGATTCGATGGCAATAAAATCACCAGGCTCTGTGAGCGCCTTGAGCGACAACAACAATGCCTCTTGGCAGCCGTTGGTGATGACTATATCGTCAACACTCAAATGACAACCTAACAGCGCCATGCGCTTGGCTATTTGTTGGCGCAACTCCAGATTCCCACGCGCAAAAGACTCATAGCAACATACATTGGTGCGTTCAAGCCGAGCCATTTTCACAATGGCTTTTTCTACCATTACTGATGGTAAAATTTTAGCGTCCGCAACTGCCGCACCGATATTCACAGCTGAAGCACCTTGGGTTTGATGCAATAGCTCAAGCACAAGCTGCTGACCAACAATTTCACGCGGAACCATTTTGTGTTGCGTAATCTGTGGCGATTGAAAATCAGCGGTAAGTAATCCATTCACATAAAAACCTGAACGCGGCCGCGATTCAATATAACCACCATTCAAAAGCTCATTGTAGGCCGCCACTACCGTCGCTGGGCTCACACCGCGCTGCGTGCTGGCTGTGCGCACTCCGGGCAACTTATCGCCCACCTTATAAATACCCGATTCAATTTGCGAAATAATTTCAGCGGCGAGTTGGTGATAAAGATTACCCATAATATTTGCACCCAATAAGTCAATTGCAGCAGTACAGAACCCTAGAGCTTTGACCAATACAGATTTACGACAACCAATCTGTACTGGTGTAATTTCAAAATTGTAAATCTGTCCACACTAAATAAGCAAGGCTATTCTAGCCTTACGCCGATGACTGGCGGATTCAGCTGCAAACGGCAGCGCAACCTGACATTAGGAGTATGTGCTATGACAGACAATCAAACACCGCCTCACCTGCCCTACTTTGTGATAGACGCATTTACGGTGGCAGACGCATTCACGCATAAACCATTTAGCGGTAATCCTGCTGCTGTGTGTATTTTGAATGAACCCAAAACGGACGACTGGTTGCAACAAGTCGCGGCAGAATTTAATTTATCTGAAACTGCATTTTTATGGCACCAAAAAAATAACCTGTGGCAGTTGCGTTGGTTCACACCCACCTGCGAAATAAAATTATGTGGCCATGCGACTCTTGCCTCTGCACATGTACTTGCGCGCGAGCTTCATGTACACCATACAGAATTTTTATTCTCCACACTCAGTGGAGTTTTAATGGCGAAGATTAATGAAACCACCATCACCTTAAATTTTCCTAAAATAGAACCTAAATTATTTAGCAGAATTTATTTACACAACGATGATGTAGGAATTAAACAGCTCAGCCTAGAGCCTGTGGCCAGCTATCAGGCAGGTGAAGATATTATCGTCGAAGTGGCAAGCGAAGCGGAGGTATTGGCTTACATGCCTGAAATTGAAAAAATCGCCAAGATAGAATCACGTGGCGTTATTCTGACCGCTCCAAGCAAAAATACTGATAGAGATTTTGTATCGCGCTTTTTTGCGCCGCGCGCAGGTATCAATGAAGACCCCGTTACGGGTTCTGCACATTGCAGCCTGGCGGTTTTGTGGAGTAAAAAATTGGGGAAATCTTTGCTCCGCGCCGAGCAGTTATCGCAACGTCGCGGATTTTTAGAATTGGAAGTTCATCAGGATAATGTTAGCTTGACAGGTGAGTGCGTAGCTTTTGCGAAAGGGAATATGAGGCAGTAAAAAATTTTGAATATCAACTTACAAAGATAACCGTCATCCCGCAACTCGCGAGGATGACGATGGATAAATAGATTATTTAACAGCAAGCCACTCACAGGAATACGCACAATGGAAATACTACTGGCAGAATTGCAAGACTGTGAAGAAATTATCTGCTTACAAAAAATAGCCTATGAATCTGAAGCGCAGCTGTATAACGACTGGGCTCTACCACCCTTACTACAAACAGTGGATTCATTACGACAAGAACTTGAAACGTCACTCGTTTTAAAAGCGGTTGAGGGAAACGAAATTGTAGGGTCGGTACGGGCGACATTGGTTGCAGACACTTGCCAGATTGGCCGCTTAATTGTGCATCCCGACGTTCAAGGGAAAGGCATAGGCTCTGATTTATTACAACATATTGAGACACGCTTTAGCCAACAAGCTGCCCAATTTGAGCTTTTTACCGGCAGTAAAAGTGAGGGCAATATTAGATTTTATGTGCGGAATGGTTATACGATTAGCAGAACACAGGTATTAACGGAAAACATATCCTTAGTTTATTTGGTGAAAAAACCAAAGCGCTCCTCGTTTTAAATGCACTTACCTTTTAAGCTGATTGACCAATGCCCTAGGTCTATCCATTTTTCGTTTAGCAATCATCACTGCCACGCGACGGTTTTGCGCACGCCCAGCCTCCGTATCATTGGAGGCCAATGGCTGAAATTCGCCATAACCCACTGCTGACAAACGCTCAGGCTCCACACCTTTACCAGCGAGAAATTTTACAATTTCGGTTGCGCGTGCCGATGACAATTCCCAGTTGGTAGGATAGCGACTGTTTTTAATAGGGACATTATCGGTAAAGCCTTCAACCTGAATCGGGTTTGTATAATTTTTTAAAATACTGGCAATTTCCGTAAAAATAACCTGCGCCTGCGGGCTGGTTTCAACACCACCAGATGAAAATAAAATACTGTCATTTAATTCAATTTGCAGCCAAAGTTCGTTACTGGAGACTTTAATCATTTGATCGTCAATCAATTGCGAAAACCTTTCATTGACCAAATCTGAAATTTGCGTTAATTCATCTGAAGTTTGCGTTTTTGCGGTGGTGTTGGATTGCGCATTCATATCGGGTTTAGCGGTATCTTCCACTATCACAATCGCAGGTGGTGTTACGGCATCTTGCACTGCGGTTTTACCCATATCAATCGGAGCAATCGCATCATTAGAGGGCGTCACCTTTTCTTGCGGCATGGGGTTGGCTTTAGAATCATTAGGTTGATTAAAAGCTTCAACAAAGGTTTCCGATAGAACACGGTATTTGCTTTGATTAACTTGCGAAATGGAATACATCACCACAAAAAATGCAAACAAGAGCGTAATAAAGTCGGCATAAGAAACCAACCAGCGCTCATTGTTTACATGAATTTCTCGCTGTCTACGACGTACCATATTTCTTCGCCAGCAATTTAGGGGTGCAAATAACCGTTTAACTTAATTTCAATAGCGCGGGGGTTTTCGCCATCAGCAATAGCAATAATGCCTTCGATCATGAGTTCACGATACTGAGAGTTTTCATTCACACACATTCGCAGCTTATTGGCGATGGGCAATAAAAATAGATTGGCAAGCGCAACACCGTAAATAGTTGCCACAAATGCAATCGCAATACCGGGGCCTAATAAAGCGGGGTCAGCAAGATTATTCATCACATGAATAAGCCCCATAACCGCGCCGATAATACCTATAGTAGGCGCGTAGCCACCCATGCTTTCGTAAAACTTTACCGCATCGTAATCGCGTTGCTCATCCAAAATTAAATCTGATTCTAAAATACGCCGAATAGCTTCTGGCTCACTGCCATCCACAAGTAATTGCAAACCTTTTTTAGCAAAAGGATCTTTTTCTTTTTCAGCAATAGCCTCAAGACCTAGCAAGCCATCTTTACGTGCCGCATTAGCCCAGCGCACTAATTTTGAAATCCCCTCTTTAAAAGGAGAGTAAGGCGGCTGAAATACCCATTTAAAAATTCTGAGTGCACGTTTTAAACTATGCTTGGGCGTTTGCAATATAGCAGCTGCTAAAGTGCCGCCAAAAACAATGAGTGCGGCAGACCCATTTAACAGCGAATGGATCGAACCACCCTCAGCAAAATTACCACCAATAATGACAGCAAAGCCAAGAATAACACCGACTATGCTGAGAAAATCCATTACACAACCTCACGCGCTAGGCGCGGCCCTATCTCTTTCAGACTCAATACGCAATCGGTAAAGCCTGCGCGTGCAACGGCCATAGGCATACCATAGATAACCGAGCTAGCCTCATCTTGCGACCATAATTGCGAACCCGCTTCTTTTAACAAGCCTGCACCTTTGCAACCATCTGAACCCATGCCCGTTAAAACAACACCCAAGACTTTATCGCCGTAGCAATTTGCCGCTGAGCCAAAGGTAATATCGAGCGATGGCTTGTAATTAACGCGATCATCATCTGGCAAAATACGCACACATCCGCCGTTGCGTTTATCAAGCATTAATTGCTTACCACCGGGAGCCAACAACGCTAAACCTGGCGCTAATAAATCGCCATCAACAGCTTCACGCACTTGAATTTTACATTGCTTGTTTAAGCGCTCTGCAAATGCCTTGGTAAAATTTTCTGGCATGTGCTGCACCAGCACAATCGGAATAGGGAAATTTTGTGGTAATTCAATAAGCACTTCTGTTAAGGCCACTGGCCCGCCCGTTGAAGCGCCAATGACTAAAATTTTCGGCTGCCGTTTCAAGCGATAATTTTCAGCTGAAACAGGCGCAGTTGGTCTTGGCGCAACGGCTGACGAACTTGCCAACGAAGGTGAAGACTGAAAACTACTTGCTGACACTGCAGGTTTCGGTGGAACAGATGCCGCCATTGACGATGTAGTTGCAGCCAATAAGGATGTAGCTGCTGCAGTAGAACTGCATGTAGCGGTTGATACAGAGGCAGGTATTGCAGCAACCGATGGCGCAGGAACACTACTAAAACTGGAGGCTTGGCCTGATTGACCTGCACGCGCCAAGGTAATTAAACGCTCATGCAGCTTTTTTTTGAGCACAGCAGAGTTGCGCGAAACCTCAGCGAAATCTTTGGGGATAAAATCTAATGCGCCAGCGGCCAAGGCATCAAGCGTCACTTTCGCGCCCTCATAGGTAAGCGACGAGAACATAATGATGGGCACCTTGCGGGCGGCCAAAATATGCTTAACAGCAGTAATGCCATCCATCACCGGCATTTCAAAATCCATGGTGATGATATCGGGTTTTAAACTATCCGCTTTTTCAACGGCTTCGCGGCCATTGCTTGCAATGCCAACAACTTTTAGATCGGGGTGTTCATTAATGATTTCTTTCAGGCGATGCTGAAAGAAACTTGAATCATCAACCACCAACACCCGTAACGGCATTACATTACTCCGAACCAACTAGTTATTTATTCCGATCAAGGGTGAAGGTACTTAATTAAGGTGCAAACTCATTGTAGGAGCTACTTTAGGCGCGAGTATTCAAAGCTTCGCGGCTATAGCCGCTCCTACAGATATGAACTAGGTGTTGCACTAAGCTGCACCTTTAGCATAGCGACGTAGCAAGCTGGGGATATCTAAAATCAATGCGATGGTGCCGTCGCCAGTGATGGTGGCACCCGCCATGCCCGGTGTACCTTGTAGCATTTTTCCCAGCGGTTTAATCACCACTTCTTCTTGGCCAATTAACTGATCGACCACAAAGCCAACGCGGCGTGTGCCTACGGTTACAATGACCACATGTGCAAATTGTTGCCGTGCACCACCGTAAGAATTCTTAATGAGCCAATCTTTTAAATAAAACAAAGGAATTGCTTGATCACGAATGGCAATACAGTCTTGCCCGTCCACAACATGGCTATTTGATAAATCCATGTGGAAAATTTCGTTCACACTCACCAATGGCAGCGCAAAAGTTTGTTGGCCAATCATAATCATAAGCGTTGGCATAATTGCCAATGTGAGTGGAACCTTAATGATAAAGCGCGTGCCCTTACCTAAAGTAGACTGAATATCTACAGTGCCGTTAAGTTGGTTGATTTTGGTTTTCACCACATCCATACCAACGCCACGACCCGACACATCAGAGATTTCTTTTTTGGTAGAGAAGCCTGGTGCAAAAATTAAATTAAAGGCTTCAATATCGGATAAACGCGCAGCCGTATCTTCATCATACAAACCTTTTTCAACCGCAACACGACGCAATTTAGCGGGATCCATACCGGCACCATCATCGCTAATACATAAAAGAATATGATCGCCTTCTTGCTCTGCCGATAAGACCACTAAGCCAGTGCGCGGCTTACCGTTAGCAGCACGCACATCGGGGTATTCAATACCGTGATCCACCGAGTTGCGCACCAAGTGCACTAGCGGATCAGCGAGCGCTTCTACTAAATTTTTATCTAAATCGGTTTCTTCACCCACCAATTCCAGATTGATTTCTTTTTTGAGATTGCGCGCCAAATCACGTACTACGCGAGGGAAGCGACCAAATACTTTTTTGATCGGCTGCATACGCGTTTTCATTACCGATGTTTGCAAATCGGCGGTGACCACATCCAAATTCGCAACGGCTTTTACTAATGCCTCATTGGTAGAAGCATTTCCCAAACGTACTAAACGGTTACGAACCAATACTAATTCGCCGACCATATTCATAATATCGTCGAGGCGCTGCGTATCAACACGCACGGTAGTTTCTACACCAGCAGGAGCCTCTTTATCACCCGCCGCAGGTGCTGGCGCGCTCGCAGGTTTTGGCGCTTCTACTTTCGGTGCTGGTGCCGGTGTTGGTTTGGCGACAGGTGCTGACGCAGCTGGTTTAGCTGGCACTGGTGTTGCTGCGGCAGGTGTTGCTGATACAGCTGCTTTCGTTGGGGCTGGCGATGGTGATGCAGTAGGTGCTTTACCTTTGCCATGTAACTGATCTAAGAGCGCTTCAAATTCATCATCATTAATTAAATCAGATTCACTGTTGGATGCTGAAGGTACAACGGGCGCGCTAGGCGCTGGCGCTTTTACAGGGACATCAACAGTTGGGCCCTTACCCTTGCCGTGCAACTGATCGAGCAAGGCTTCAAATTCATCGTCAGTAATTTCATCGCCACCGGCAGCTGAAACAATCGGTGCTGCAGTGACCGGTGCAGAAACTGCTTTAGGTGCAGGTGCTTTGCCTTTGCCGTGAAGTTGATCGAGCAACGCATCAAATTCATCTTCAGTTATTTCATCGCTAGAGGAAGCAGCACTAACAACTGTTGGTGCTACCTGAGGTATAGATTCTGGTGCTGGTGTTTCGCTGATGGCATCTAGGAGTTTTTCAAATTCGTCATCAGTGATATCACCACTCACAGGCGCAGTATTTTCACTTTCAAATGGAGCAACTTCTTCAGGTATCTGCGCCTGCTCTACTACAGGCTCCTCTGCCGTTTCATTCAAATCTTCGCACGAAACCAAACGCTCTAACGCATGAATCAAGGAGGGATCAACTGGCGGTAATTCACCGCGCGCATTCACAATATCAAATTGCTCTTTAACGCTGTCGAGTGCTTGCAGCACCACATCCATTAATTCAGAAGTAACCTCACGTTTGCCATTACGCAAAATATCGAACAAGTTTTCAGTCAGATGGCAGCATTCCACCATAGGTGTAAGCGACAAGAATCCTGCCCCACCTTTTACAGTGTGGAAGCCGCGAAAAATTGCATTTAATAAATTCTTATCGTCAGGACGCTGCTCAAGATCGACTAATTGTTGCGACAGGCGCTCTAAAATCTCGCCAGCTTCAACTAAAAAGTCCTGAAGAATATCTTCGTCATCACCGAAACTCATTCACCTATTCCCCAAAAAAAGCGATGTTCCCCAAAAAAGCGATGCTCACCAAAATCCATGTTCACCAAAATCCATCTAGCCTCTAAAAACCGAGACTGGATAAAAGGTCATCGACTTCATCTTGCCCGGAAACTACATTGTCTTTTGCTTTATTAATTTGTGGCCCTTCAGCTTCATGTTTGCGTTTTTCTATAAGCTCTTCCATTTCATGCTCATCTTCTTCAGGCTTGGCAAGGCCAGTAATTTCTTCAACCTGACTCGCCATCAACACTAACTGCACTAAATCTTTTTCAACTTCATTGATTAAACCAATAACACGTTTTAACACCTGCCCCGTTAAATCTTGAAAGCCTTGCTCCAGCACAATATCTTGTAAACTTTTATTTAGGCGTTCAGTGCCAATAGCCGTTTGATCAAAAAAATCATCTACACGATGGTAGAGATCGCGGAATTCATTGGCGGATATGTCTCGGCTTTTTAAGCGCGCCCATTCGGCACGAAGAACACTCGCCTCTTGCCCTAAATTGGATGCAATGGGAGACGCTTCGTCCACCATATCCATGGTCTTTTCAGCAGCTTTTTGCGTAAGTTCTATGACATAGCCTAAACGGGTTGAAGCATCATGAATGTCTGAGTCTTCAATCTTAGGCGGCTCTTTAGTAAGGTCTGCATCTACATGAAAGTTAACAATTGCATTGTGTAACCCACGTGTTAACTTTCCTACTGTTTGAAAAATATGACGATCGCGCGATTGAGTCATCGCCTGAATGAGCACAGACGCTTCTTCAAATTTGTTGCTTTGCAATTTTTCCGTTAATAGCTTTGCACATTCCTTTAATTCAGCAATGAACGCAGCATTGGGATCAACTATAATTTCAGATGCCATAATGTCAGATGCCATGAAGAAGCCTTATTGTTAGGTGGCAGCAGCAGAAAACGATTCTTAGCCAACACGATCAAAGATTTTTTCAATTTTTTCTTTGAGTGCTTGCGCCGTAAAGGGTTTTACAACATAGCCATTCACACCTGCTTGCGCGGCTTCAATAATCTGATCACGCTTGGCTTCCGCTGTTACCATCAGTACTGGCAATGTGGCGAGTTTCTCATCAGCTCGTACTGCTCGTAGCAGATCTATACCCGTCATTCCCGGCATATTCCAATCTGTTACCAGAAATTGAAAATCGCCACTTCGCAGCATAGGCAAGGCCGTCATGCCGTCATCTGCCTCATGGGTATTAGAAAAACCCAAATCTCTCAGCAGGTTTTTAATGATCCGTCGCATTGTTGAGAAGTCGTCAACAATTAAAATTTTCATGTTCTTATCCAAAGGAACCTCCGTCGCACCTACAGGAATTTCATTTACTGTTAGTCTAGTCAGGGTTATCAATCTGGCCAGTTTTTTGACGTTAAAAAAGTTTTTTAATTACTTATAGCGCTTTATTTGATCGATCTGTTTAGAAGAACGGCACCCCCACCCAGCCTCCCCCTTCGCAAAGGGGAGGAGCTAAATGCACCCCCTCCCTGCCTCCCCCGTCACAAAGGGGAGGAGCTAAATGCACCCCCTCCCAACCTCTCCCTTCATAAAGGGGAGGAGCTAAATGCACCCGCACCCTGCCTCCCCTTCACAAAGAGGAGGAGCTAAATGCACCCCCTCCCTGCCTCCCCCTTCACAAAGGGGAGGAGTTTAATTGCACTCAGTTCTCGACAGGTGCGAGCTGTTAGCCCCTCCCCTTTTTCAAGGGGGAGGTTGGGTGGGGGTGCCGTTAATTTTTTGAATGCCAGCCCGCCAACCGCGCCTTTAACCGCACCGCCGCTTGGCTGTGAATTTGGCTAACACGCGATTCACTAACCCCTAGCACCAGCCCAATCTCTTTCAAGTTTAACTCTTCATTATAATAAAGAGCCAAGACCATACGTTCCCGCTCTGGCAACTGTGAAATCG
This sequence comes from Gammaproteobacteria bacterium, assembly GCA_005801205.1. GTDB lineage: Bacteria > Pseudomonadota > Gammaproteobacteria > Pseudomonadales > Cellvibrionaceae > Cellvibrio. The sequence goes on along the minus strand of SYDJ01000055.1, from coordinate 1,520 downwards.
CATCCGCCAAAGCCTTTTTTAAACCCTCGCGCTGCAAACCTTCAAAGGGGCTGGCAAATGCGCTGCTGGTTTCGCTTGCATCTATATTGCTGTCTTCTTCGCCGAAGGTTTCTTCGTAGCTGTAAAGACGGCTGCTATTGGAATCTTGCAACATGCTGAAATACTCAGCGAGCGGCACTCCCAATTCGGCGGCAACTTCGGCATCTTGCGCATCGCGCCCCGTACGCGCCTCTACCGCGTTGACCGCTTTGGCGATATTGCGGGAATTACGGTGTACTGAGCGTGGTGCCCAGTCACCTCGGCGCATTTCATCCACAATTGAACCGCGAATACGAATACCCGCATAGGTTTCAAAACTGGCACCTTTAGAGGAATCGTACTTTTGCGCGGCTTCGATTAAACCAATCATGCCAGCTTGAATGAGGTCGTCTACCTGCACACTGGCAGGCATACGCATCATCATGTGGTAGGCGATGCGCTTCACAAGCGGCGCAAATTCTTCGATGCGCGCGTTGTGAAGGCCCTGCTCCGTTTTATCGTACATGGCTAACCTATCGACTGCGGCCATAAGTCATACTCAGTAGCGGTCATTAGCCGCACGAAGTAAGCGTTCTACAAAAAATTCCAAGCGTCCACTGGGGCCACTCGGTAACGGCCATTTATCCACGACTTGCGCTAAACCGCGAATCGCAATAGCAGCCTTAGAGTTAGGAGCAAACTCTAACAGCGCCTTTTGCTTACGCACGGCGTTGCGAACGTCTTCATCGAAGGGAACTTGGCCAACAAATTGGAGGGTGACATCCAGAAAGCGCTCACACACGGTGTTGAGCTTATTGAACATACTGGTGCCTTCTTGTGGATTGCGCGTCATATTGGCGATAACCCGAAAACGTTGCATGCCATATTCTTTATTAAGTAGCTTGATAAGGGCGTAGGCATCGGTAATGGATGATGGCTCATCGCAGACCACCACAATCACTTCATTGGCGGCGCGAACAAAGCTCACCACCGTATCAGATATACCGGCAGCCGTATCTATAACGAGCACATCAACTTGATCGCTTAACTCATTGAATGCATTGATTAAACCGGCATGTTCGGCCGTGCTGAGTTCCGCCATGCGCTGCACGCCCGACGACGCTGGAACGATTTTGATACCTGCAGGGCCCGAGATAAGCACATCCATTAAGGAATGTGTGCCCGCAAGAACATCAGCAAGGGTATGAGTGGCTTTTAGGCCAAGGAGAACATCGATATTAGCTAAGCCTAAGTCGGCATCAAATAAGACTACACGGCGACGCAATTCGGCCAATGCGATACTGAGGTTCACGGAGATATTGCTTTTGCCAACCCCGCCTTTGCCGCCGGATACTGCGATAACTTGTACTGGGCGCATTGATTTATAACTCCAACAACCGGCCTGAAACTGAATTTGTGAACTGAGTATAGATACTGATTTAGATTGTTACTGATTTTTTATAACGTGTTTTTTCAAGCCCAACTGCACCCCCTCGGCAACT
>SYDJ01000054.1 GCA_005801205.1 Gammaproteobacteria bacterium | reverse complement strand
TATATCCAGCTCGTTAATAGAGAAAAGGATATCGATATAGATGAGACTGACATTTCGTATTTTGACAATAAAGAAACTAAAGCATTGGAATTGCTTGAAAAAGACGCAAATCATAAATTTCTTCTTGAGACTGAATGGCCAATAAAAGTCAGAATAATAAAGCTATCGATCACTGAATCTATTATTAGTATTAATGTGCATCACATAGCAGCAGATGGATTAAGCGCAAAAAAATTAATTAATGATATAAACCAAGCTTATAATTGGTTTATTAATCCTTCTACAGAAGAAAACTTTCCAAATCTTGGCAGCAATTATCAATACAGTGATTATGCAATTTGGCAGAAAAAATGGCTTGAATCTCAAGATTATATTGAATCAAAAAACTATTGGATAAATACATTAAAGGGCGCACCACATCTTCATAGCATTCCGACTGACTTTTTACGCCCAAGCAACCAGTCAATTACCGGTGATTTTTATTCCAACGAACTGCCTTTATCACTAGGTACTGGCTTAGTTGTAGCTGCCCAGCACAACAAGACAACACCTTTTGTTATTTTTCAAGCTGCATTTGCAGCACTCTTATCTCGCTATAGCAGCGAAAAAGATATTTTATTTGGAATCGCCTCTGCGAATAGATACCCCACAGCGTTTATCAATAACATTGGATTATTTGTTAATACATTGGCTCTACGCTACCAGTTATCAAATGATCTCACCTTTTCAGCCTTACTGGCGCAGGCAGTTGAAATTAATAACGATGCCTTAAAGCATCAAAGCTTCCCTTTCGATGCCTTAGTTGATCATATTCAACCACAAAGAGATTTAAGCTATAACGCTCTTATTCAGATAATGTTAGTAATGCATGACAATGCTCCTGATAACTTACATTTACAGGGCGCAGACATTGCACCTATAACTCAAAAACAAAAGGTATCTAAATTTGATTTTAGCTTACACATAACGCCCAAGGATGAACGCTTTATACTTGAGTGGGAGTACAATACTGCTTTATTTGAACATAAAACAATTGAAATGTTTTCTACGCATTTCATTCGCTTATTAGACGCTTTAATATCAATACCAAATAGTGAAATCTATAGACTTCCCTTAGTTGACAAGGACGATATCCCTAAAACAATAAATAGATCCTTATTTCCACCAGAAAAATGCGTGCACCAACTCATTGAAGATAAAATCCTTTCGTCCCCTGATGCCATTGCGATTATTCAAGGTGACCGGCAGTTTACCTATCGTGAGCTTAATGACAGTGCCAATAAAATAGCAGCTAACTTACTCGAAAATAATCCAAATATTAAACGAGTTGGTGTGTGCTTACATAAATCGGCAGAAATGATATTTACATTTTTTGCCATATTGAAAATGGGCGCAGTCTACGTCCCTTTGGATCCTTATTATCCCAAAGAAAGGCTTGAGTTCATGATTAAAGACTCAGCCGTGGATGTATTAATTACGGATGAATCGTTTAGTTTTGAATTTAATATCCCAATATCTATATTGCGTACTGGTGACATGCTGCGCAATACAGCAGCTAATTTTTTACCAGTAGCATGTAATCTGGAGTCGCCGGCGTACATCATTTATACATCAGGCTCTACAGGAAAACCAAAGGGTGTTCTGGTATCACATAAGAGTCTATTTTATTCGCTGATTGCAAATCAATCGCTTATGCAGATAGACAATAGAGATTCAATGCCAACTATAGGCTCACAAGCATTTGGGGTTTCTTTACTTGAAATTTTACTACCGCTTATTTCCGGTGGCACGGTTTTAATTTTACAAAAAGCCGACATCCTAAATATTGATTTGCTAACGCACTTGACGGATAAAGTCACTGTTTTACATGCTGTTCCAAGTTTAATGCGTATATGGTTAGATTTATTAATTGAAAAGGGTGGCAGCCACTCCTACCCTAATTTACGTTTGTTATTAGTTGGCGGCGAAGCTGTACCTGATAAATTATTAAAAGATATTAAATCTTGGCGTCCACATGTTCGCCTACTAGAACTCTATGGAATGACAGAGTTAGCTGTGGTCTGTAGCAGCTATGATATGAAAGAAGGATCAGCAATCAATTACTGCATTGGTAAACCCCACCCCAATACTGAATTTTATGTATTGAATGAACAGTATCAACATCAACCTATCGGTATTCCTGGGGAGCTTCATATTGGAGGCCTATCTTTAGCGACGGAATATATCAATCAACCAGAAATAACAAGCGAAAAATTTATCGTTAATCCGTTTGATGCAACTCAGCGGCTCTATAAATCTGGCGATAGGGTAAAGAGATTAGCTAATGGTCATTACGAATTTTTAGGGCGGGTTGATTTTCAGGTTAGTGTCCGCGGTGTACGGATAGAATGTGGCGAAATTGAAACTCTCGCACTACAGGTTGAAGGTGTAAAGCAAGCTATTGCCCATGTATTTGATATTCAAGAAAATGATCAAATTTTGATATTATATTTTACATTGATTTCAGAAGATCTGGATCAAACAATAATCGCTGATAATATTCGTGCGCATTTAAATCAATATCTTCCAGATTATATGTGTCCTTCTATTATCCAAAAAATAGATACATTCCCTTTAAATCCTAATGGAAAAGTAGATCGTAAAGCCTTACCAGAGCCCAATTTTTCTGCTCAACAACATAGTTATATTGCGCCACGCACAAAAATTGAAGAACGCATGTGTGAAATCTGGCAAGAGGCGCTAAGTTCAGAGCGTGTAGGTATTACAGATAATTTCTTCAAATTGGGCGGACACTCCCTATCAGCCACGCGATTAGTTGCACGCATTAATCAAGTCTTTAAGATAACCCTGCCCTTAAAAACTTTTTTTACCTCTCCAACAGTGGAAGCATTAGTAGAGGAAATATCGGCGCTAGAAAATAATTCAATATATATAGCGCTAGCAAAAACATCTCGGGAAAAGGTATTACTGCCTTCATTTGCTCAGCAACGATTATGGATTCTGGATCAAATCGATGGAGGCAGTGCGCATTACAATCTGCCCGGCGGGTTAACACTCTCAGGTCACCTAAATTACAGTGCGCTCACTGCAGCCTTTAATTCTATTATCGAACGCCATGAAAGCCTTCGCACCTGTTTTGCAGTAGGCGATGATGGGCAGCCGATACAAATCATTCAGGCCGCCAGACCATTTCTAATCACAATGACTGATTTATCTGCCTTAGAAGAAGGTGCTTGTCACTTACAAAAAACTGAGCGGATACTAGCAGAAGCCCATCATGTATTTGATTTAAGTACGGATGTGATGCTGCGCGCTGAGTTATTGAAAATCGCAGAAGATGAGCATTTTCTTCTCGTGGTTATGCACCATATAGCCTCTGATGGTTGGTCATTGTCGATATTTTTGAATGAGCTATGCGCTCTCTATAGCGCCTACAGCCGTGGTGATACCAATCCCTTGCCGCCTCTATCTATTCAGTATGCCGACTATGCCCATTGGCAACGCAGTTGGCTGCAAGGCGAGGTGCTAGAGCAGCAATTAAGTTACTGGGCTAAACAACTTTCCAACTTACCGGTTGTACACAGCCTGCCACTCGATCGAATTCGACCCAACCAGCAAAGCTTTGAAGGAGATGTTTACAAATCACACATTACAAACACGACTCGCTCTGCTCTAAATCAACTTTGCCAATCCCAAGGCGCGACACTGTTTATGGGATTACACGCAACCTTCTCTGTGTTGTTATCACGCTATAGCAATGAAACAGATATTGTGGTGGGAAGCCCAATTGCTAATCGTGAGCACGCTGGGATAGCTGAGTTAATTGGTTTTTTTGTCAACACTCTCGTTCTGCGTAGTGATTTATCAGAAAACCCCAGCTTTTCAACATTACTCAACCAAAGCAAAGCTATGTTGCTTGATGCCTATGCACATCAACAAGTACCCTTTGAAAAAATCGTCGAGCGGCTACAGCCAGAACGAAACCTTAGTCATAGCCCATTATTTCAAGTGATGTTAGTTTTACAAAACAATGAAGAGGGCGCTCTGGATATTCCCGGCTTAATACTCGCTGCTGCGGAACAGCATGTCGGGATTGCTAAATATGATTTAACGTTATATGTGAACGAAAGCCTTGATGGATTGAAACTAAACTGGGAATACAACACGGATTTGTTTGAATCGAAAACTATTGCTCGTATGGCAAATCACTTTGAATTATTACTCGAAGCATTAATTGCTAAGCCGAACGAAAGCGTTTTTAAAGTTGAAATGCTCAGTGCACAAGAACGCCAGCAATTGTTAGTGGACTGGAACAATACAAGAACAGATTATCCGAACGATAAATGCATTCATGAGTTGTTTGAGGCTCAGGTCGAGAAAAATCCCGATGCCATCGCGGTAGTCTTTGAAAAGCAGCAACTCACCTACGGGGAACTCAACACCAAGGCGAATCAGCTGGCGCATTACCTTATCAACGAGAAGCAGGTTAAACCCGATGCCTTGGTGGGTATTTGTGTGGAACGCTCGCTGGAAATGGTTATTAGTATATTGGCGATTCTAAAAGCGGGTGGTGCTTATGTACCGCTGGATCCGGAGTATCCCGATACGCGTCTAAAATACATGCTCGACAATGCCAATCTGACAACCGTATTAACACAACGTCATCTGCGCGAAACCACGCCGGTGAGTGATGCACAAGCCGTGTATCTTGATGATGAAAATCTTCAACAACAATTACAAACACAATCGACAGAAAACCCCAACACAAGCGCATTAGGCTTAACCTCAAATCACTTGGCCTATGTGATTTATACCTCGGGTTCGACGGGCAATCCGAAAGGGGTAATGGTTGAGCACACAAATGTTGTGAATTTCTTAACGGGAATGCGCGATAAGCCAGGTTTTAACACCGAAGATTGTTTGTTAGCCGTGACCTCTACCTCGTTTGATATTCATGGCTTGGAATTGTTTTTACCTTTAGTCGGTGGTGCAAAATTAATTGTTGCAGCCAAAGAGGTGACGATAAATCCAGATGCGCTGTCTGAGTTAATCAAGCAACACTGTGTATCTGTGATGCAAGCAACCCCAGCCACATGGAAAATGTTGTTGGATGCAAATTGGCAGCTTGAATCACCGCTCAAAGTGTTGTGCGGTGGTGAAGCATTAGGTTTGCACTTGGCCACTGAATTACTTAACAAAGCGCAGGTCGGATTGTGGAATATGTATGGCCCGACAGAAACTACCATCTGGTCAACCACGCAGCAAATCTTGCCCAAGTCTGATCAAATATTTATGGGACAACCCATTGCTAACACGCAAATTTATATTGCGACTAAGAGCTTGGAACTTGCCCCTGTAGGGGTTGCGGGTGAATTGTTAATTGGCGGTGCTGGAGTTACTCGTGGTTATTTGCATCGCCCCGAATTAACGGCTGAAAAATTTATTCCCAATCCGTTTTACGATAAAACCAATCCCGCCAGCAGCGAACGCTTGTATAAAACCGGCGATTTGGTGCGTTGGTTACCGGATGGTAATTTGGAATTTTTAGGCCGTATCGATCATCAAGTGAAAATCCGTGGATTCCGTATTGAGTTAGGTGAGATTGAAAATACGTTGATGCAACACCCACGGATTAAAGATAGTGTTGTGGTAGCAAAGGAAACGCAGACCGGAGACAAACAACTGGTAGCTTACGTTGTACCCACATCCGCTGAAGAGCAAAATGACAACAGTGAAAACAAAGATTACAGCAAAAGCAAAACCGATATTTCTTTTAGTCTCTTTTATTTCGGTGCTGATAATGATACCCAGGACAACAAATACGATTTGTATTTAAAAGCCGCGAAATTTGCGGATGACGAAGGCTTTGAAGCGATCTGGACACCGGAGCGTCACTTTGATCCGGTGGGTGGTTTATACCCCAACCCAGCCATATTAAGTGCTGCGATTGCCACCCAGACTACGCGCGTAAAATTGCGTTCCGGCAGTGTGGTTTTGCCGCTCCATGATCCGATTCGTGTTGCCGAAGAATGGTCGGTTGTTGATAACTTGTCTAATGGTCGTGTAGGTCTTGCGATTGCCAGCGGTTGGCACACTCGCGATTTTGTTTTGGCGCCGCATAATTTCGCATCGCGCAAAGATGCTGTTATTAACGGCATCAAAGATCTCAAACGTTTATGGTCAGGAGACTCAATTAGTCGTAAAGATGGTAATGGTAGAGATGTAGAGGTCAAAGTATACCCGCAACCGGTGCAAACAAAATTACCCCTATGGATTACGGCTGCAGGCAATCCGGAAACCTTTATTGAAGCTGGTCGCATAGGAGCGCATCTGTTAACCCACTTGCTGGGACAAACCATTGAAGAACTGGAAGAAAAATTGGTTCTGTATCGTGAATCCCTCTCGAAGCATGGACACAATCCCAAACACTATCGCGTGACCCTGATGATCCACACCTATCTTGGTGAGGACTTGGCGAAAACTCTAGAGCAGGCTCGCGTGCCTTTTATGACCTACATGCGTGCGCACATTTCCTTGCTATTACCGCTGCTTAAAAGCCTCGATATATCAACAGAAGGTTACAGTGAAACTGATTTAGATCGTGTCGTTGAGTTTGCGTTTGAGCGTTATACGCGTACAGCGTCCTTAATTGGGACGCCGCAAAGCACCTTGCCGATTATTAATCGTCTCAAAGAGGCCGGTGTTGATGAGGTCGCGTGTTTGATTGATTGGATGGATAGTACTTCTGCATTGCAAGGCTTTGAGTCTTTAGGTCAGCTCCAGAAGCTTGCGCAAAGTGCGGCTCCGAGCAAACGTGCGCTAACGAAATATTGCCGTGATGTGTTGCCGCATTACATGGTGCCTTCAGCGTTTGTCTTGTTGGAATCTTTACCCTTAACACCGAATGGCAAAGTGGATCGCAAAGCGCTACCTGAGCCAGACATATCTATCTTACAAGCGACCTATATTGCCCCACGCACACAAATTGAACAAGCACTGTGCAACATGTGGCATGAAATATTAAAAATTAATCCCATTGGAATTACTGACAATTTTTTCCAGCTAGGTGGAAACTCACTACTTGCTGCACGCTTGGTGCGTAAAATTAATCTAGAAATAGATGATAGATTTAAAATTAGTCATATCTTTCAATACCCAAGAATAGAAGAAAGTGCGCGATTTATAGAACAGAATATTTTAACAACACCAGAAATCATTGCCGAAGCATTTGATGCTTCAATTGAGTACTCCATACCAGTTAATAGGCTATTTAATAAAAATAAAACGTTGAATGTTATAGCACACCATACCGGCTCTATTTTTTTAGATATACAATCTACCGCTATTACTTTTGAGCTATTACAAAGCGCATTTTCTCTACTAAGAGAGATGCATCCAATATTAAACTCAAGACAATATATTAATTCAGCTGGAAATTTAGTTCATACGTTTAGACATACGAAGGAAATATTCAATGTAATCTATAAAGATTTTTCAATACCCAATGAACTAGATATTTGCGAGGATGCCTGGCTAAACTGTGATGAATATGTCGCTACCATACCCTCAAATGCGTTTTCATTTACAGAGGATGATGAACTATTCAAAGCATATTTATTCAATTGTGGTGAACACAACCCAAAACGTCTTTTTATTATTTGGCATCATAACATTTTAGATGGGTTTTCAATTGAAATTGTAATGAATGATTTTGACGAAATATTAAGTTCTTTACTAAAAGGCGAAAGCTACAATACAAGAAAACATTATACCAATATCATAGAATGGTATGACGTGATTAGTAGTAATGCCAAAAATTACTGGGCGCAAGATCTTCAATATTGGAAAAGCAAGCCTTGGGATCACGTGCTCAGTTTGCCGCACGATAAAGTTTCAGATGATTTTTTAGATGATACCGACTGGGCCAATGAAGCTGAATTGGCTAGTATACAATGCCTATGGCAAAAGGAGATTATCACGGCCCCGTTACGGAAGTGTTTAGAAAAAACAATGTCAGCCAATAGTCTTTCGACCGAAAAAACAAGTGTTTTATATTCCTCAAAAATTTCCCAACAAGGAATTAATGCCTTTGATGTAATACTACTTGCGATAGCGCGAGTGTTTTCTGCTTGGACAAAAAATAATATTACATTACTCGAGATCATCAATAGTGGAAGAGGTCCAATATTTTCCGACTTCGATAACACTAGCACTATTGGCGATATAGCATACAATGCTCCTTTACTAATTAACTCTAGATTTGATTTACCAGTTTTATCGTCTCTTCGTCATATCAGCAGTGAAAGAGAGGCCTTACCAAAGCTTGCTTTAAGTTACAAATGGAATAAAAATATTTTGGAGAAGCCTGAATATAAAACTTTTCCTCAATCACAAATTCTCATTAATTACGATACAGGAAATCGCTATGATCTTGGTACCAACTTCAATCTAACTAACAATCAATTGATGACTCCCAGTTATATCAACTCAAATTACAAAGATATTAGCCCAGATTTAATTTCAAAAGATCGTGTTTATATTATGGTTGACATTAAAGATGGGAAGTTAATCATCCGAATAGAAATTCCTGGCTATGAAGGTGGTGTTATTTATAAAAATCCCTATTATCACCCGTCCCGATCTTTTACTTTGAGCAGGGATATTATTATTCAAATTGAAAATATCCTACATGAATTGCTGGATTGACAAAACAAGTACCTTTGGCCTCTACAGCCCTAACTAGAAAATATACATAACCTCACATGCTTTAAAATTAATTTTGGTGAAAAGATTGAAAACTTCTAAAACCTCTATAGCAACACTTTTATACAATACTTCTCCACGACTACTGGTGTTAAGTATAATTGCTGGCTCAATAGCCGGATCACTTTACGGGTTAATTATACCCTTCGCACTTTATGGAGTTTACAGCAGAGCAAATACCGCAGAATCTCCCGCAAATGATATCTCTCTTCCCGGTTTTGTTAACGAAAACTATCCCCTAATATTTTTTAGTCTTTGTATCATCATCGTACTGATGAAACTAATATCCATAATTATGGTGAGCAATATCGCTAAAACAGCTACTGCCAACTTAAAGATTGTTATTGCGAGAAAGATTCAAAAAATGTTGGTTGCGCATGTAGAAAAGGAAGGCCTGTCGAGATTACTGAATATAATAGGGGCAGATTCTCAAGCAGTTGCTAGTGCCGCTACTGCAATCCCTATGTTACTCGTTTCTGCCCTTACTATAGTAGGGATGCTATGTTATTTAGCTAGTTTAAATATATACGTATTTTTTATTTTTTTAACTGCAATAATAGTCGGGTCTTTCCTATTTCAAGTTCCTGCCAATATATCCATGCGCCTTTTCCAAAAGGCGAGAGATCTTCAAGATACTAGCCAAGAAGGCATAAGAGGACTTATTTTTGGAGTTTATGAGTTAAAGCTTGACCAAAATAAAACGGATAAATTTATGGAGGATGAATTTATTAGCCCACTTAACAAAGCATTGCGCATAGAGAAATTGGGAGATTCGCTGTTGCACACCGCTGGTAATTTTAGTGACCTTCTCGTATTTTTAATTATTGGTCTTGTAGTATTTTTTCTTCCAAACGCTATTAATTTAGCGCCAACACAAAGTTATGGCGTTATTATGGCGCTTCTCTACGTGGCAGGCCCAATTGGAAATATACTATCTAACATTCAAAGTCTTCAACGGGGTAGTGTTTCACTTGCACGTATTCATGCATTACAAGATTTAGATGAAGAAGTAGTATCACCAAACGCTCCTGTCATTAAGGAATGGACTACATTTAATATAAAAAATATAACATATAACTATCCAAAACAAATCGAAGGTCAAGACACCCCTTTTTCCTTAAGTAAAACGACCCTATCTTTCGAAAAAGGAAAAATTTATTTTATTGTGGGAGGAAATGGCTCTGGAAAATCCACCTTGAGCAAGATAATTTCTCTGCACTATATTCCAACCACTGGTTCGGTTTCACTCGATGAAACTACTATCACCAGCGATAATATTGTTTCTGCAAGATCAAAAATTTCTGTAATTTATTCAAACTATTACTTATTTAGAACACTCTACCGAGAATATACGGATATAGATGTAAAACGTATAAATGACTATTTGGAAAAATTTGGCTTGAAAGGGAAAACTGAATTTATTAATGGCGAATTCACTACTATAAAATTATCAGATGGCCAACGTCGGCGGTTAGCACTTCTAGTTGCATTGCTAGAGGACAAGGACATTTATGTATTCGATGAATGGGCAGCGGATCAAGATCCAGAACATAAAAAATTATTTTACACTGAAATATTACCGTCAATTAGAGCCTTAAATAAATTAGTTATCGTCATTACTCATGATGACCGATATTTCAACTGCGCAGATGAAGTAATTTTTATGAACGAAGGAAAAGTCGTCAGCAACGATCAAAAGACCCTATAAAAAATTAAGAGCTAATAGCGCTATTAAATTTTCAATAATCTGTTATAAATTGTGCTAGCCTCAACTTAATTTGATACTTCTGTGTTGAAAAAAGAGAGTTGCCGTTTTTGAATATAGGTGTCCAATTCTGATTCAAAACCAACGAGGCAACTCTCATGCTTTATACTTCCAATTTTATTTTGTATTAGCTCAGTTTGGCGAATGACTCCATGGCGTCAGTATGCTCATGGAGTATCTCTTTCCATGTATTACTTGAGCGTTCCTGCCAAGAATTTAATTCTGGCGTTAATAAATGCACAACAAATGTATCTCCGGAAAACCGAATGCTCTGCGATTGAGCGTGGTAATGAACGCCATCTGTCAGATTGACAAATGCGTTCCACTGCTGCTCTTTTACATAAAGATCTAACATTGTCATATGAACAAAACAATGATCACCCAATGTATCGTGCTGTATCATTCCGTACCCTGAAAATATGTTGTCAGAATCTAGAATACCTATTGCAGCCGGTGGTGCATCTACGACAGAGGGTGTTGAGCCGCAACTTTTTATTGCTATAGCATAGGTGTCTTTATCCCCATAGAGCAACTTATAGTAAATGCTCCAATGTAGATTCATATAGAGAAATAAATGTACGCCCCGCCAATGCCGTGACTTATCAATCAGAATTTGCCCGCTTTCAATCTCAAATTCACCCACTTCAGGCTCTTGAATACCAAACAAGAGATGCATATGTTTTCTTTGATCGGGTCCAGTAAAAACGGAGCCTTGCTGATAACGCCACAAGTCCTTCCAAAAAAGCGCACCCGTTTCTTTATATTCTTTTAGCTCAAACAAATAACTCGGGTTCCTAATTGGAATATTATCGCAATCAAGAAATAGAACTTCTTGAAATTTTGAGCACGCAATGGCCATTGCCTTACTTTGGTATCCTCGTTTTTTAACTGCTTTAAGTTCGGGATACGAGTCAAGATTACTACACTCCACATTAAATGTTTCTAGCAGCTTGATTGCCTCCTCGGTCATTTCACCAGCATCAGCATAAAACCACTCCACCGGAAGATCGCAGCCTTGCGCACGAATAGTCTTGATAATCGCTAAGCCCGTGCCATACAGGCGATCACCGCCGCCACAAATTACTATGCCGCGACCACAGCCCCTGTTAACACAGGAGTATTCAAAAATGCCTTCTTTGATATCCTGAATATTTTTTTGTTCCTGCAGGTACAATTTCCCCGAGACCTTAAAATAATTTCGCCATTTATTATCTGCACGGCCTTTTCTTGAAACATAACGAAATAACAAATAGGAAATACGCACTTTGTGATCATGCAAAGACATTTCTCGAAATTGTTGCACAGCCAACTTTACAGCCTGTACCTTGCTTTGGAGTTCCTGCAAAATCGTCATTTTTACTTTTCCAGTCAATATCAAATTTAAAAATTATTGCTACTTTGAATTGGCTCATCACCAATACGGGTCCAGCGATAGGTTAAAGGAAAGTTTGAATAGTAATAGTTGCCGTTATTCGCAGCTCCTGTAAATTGAGACCCCATATATCTTGCTTGAAACTCATTTCCATTTTTAAATACAAACTTCAAGCGCCTGATATGTACAAATTTAAAATCTGCTAAATTATCAAACGCCTTAACGCATTCATCATAATGAACAACCATTTGCCCAAAACTATTCGTGCATTCATAACTTACAATATCGCCATTTACGTCTTGAAACCAATAGCCCCCAACCACACCTGTTACACGTTTATCTTTATGAAAAGTCAAATCGTATTCATGTGACCCATTGGGCAACGGGCTAATACTAATGAATTTATATCTCCCTGGTAATATTGACTCATCAATGACAGGAAGATCATCGTAAATCAGGTCACGAATTCTATAAGTGTTTGTATAGTTTTTATCCGGCAAACTGTATAGCACTTGATAACCACCATTTATTTTTTGTACGGCACGAACTTTTATATCGCCTGTGTTTGAAAAATTAAGTGTTAAAACCCCTTCTTCAGTCTTAGACCACGTGAAGGCTTTAACCTCTGCCGGAACATTATTAAAGGGTAAGCTATAACTTAATGTTCCTTCAGTTTCTGAAAAAAACTGCAATTCATTACCAGCGTTAGCATTATCGAATTTTTCTACCATATTTATAAATAACTTAGTATTTAAAGGCGTGGGCAAACTTGGTAAAAAGCTCTTAATTAGCGCAACTACCGTTGATTTTTTTTCAACTTTCTCATAAGCATTTAACTGAACAGATGATGGATCTATATTTGTGGGAACTTGTACTTTTCGATGAACCTCATAATACAACGTATATTCATTATTGGCAGTCGCAGACAAACCAACATTTTCATACCATTGTTTTACCGTAAAAGTTTTATACCCCAAAGAGGTTAAGAACTCTTGTTCAATATCTACAGACAAATTTTCACTATTTTGAAAATTTATCCGTCGCTTGTTGGACGCAAAAGAGTTTGCAGTGACCGTTATTGGGAATTGAAAATCGTCAAGTCTGATCGCCATATTCCCATTTACAATATTTCCTACAATAGGGGTGTCAAATACTCTATTATTGGCATGCGTGAAAAACAGCTCTCCAGAAGAGAACTGGGCAGCATCTATTTCTTTTTGCTTATAGCGGCTTGTGGTTGTTTTATCAGTAATACCATCTAGGTTTTGATCAAATCGCACCCACCATGTCGCATCAAAAATAGAACTTCCTTTCGCCTCTATAGCAACCGACTGAACCACTGGGCATTGGCTCAAAGGACGCTGCATACAAGATGCATCGACTACACTTAGACCTATTAAGCCATCTGTCTGCATCTTCCAATAAAAAATATTTACCAGTTTCCCTGATTCAAAGATGCGCCCTGTTTGTAAGGATATATTGAAAGGAGCCTCTGTTGGTGAGGCAAAAAATTCAAATGAAGGACTTGCTGAATCTTCTGCAGCCCAATAGCCAACTAACTGCTGGTCATTAGCGCTAACAATGGGAATTTCCTTAACTGAATCAACCGTTTTACCTCCGCCACCACATGCAGTTAGCGCTAGAGCTATTAACGATACGTATAAAGGCTTGATCCAATTCATATATATTTTTTTCTCAAGAAAATTACTATTAATTTAAGGCTGGGGAGTAAACGCTATTAGCTTGATCCAGCTGAGCATTGAGATCCTCAATATCTTTTCGAGACAACAAGCCTGAGCTTTCTTTGAGCTTTAATCCAGAGATTAAATAATCGTAAACAATCTCCGCATAACTCTGACTCGCCTGATAAAGATCATTTTGTGCATTTAGAACATCAATAATACTTCTTACACCTTGTTCATAACCTTTTTTTGCATACACTAAAGCACTTTCACTCGAGGCTATTGCCGCTTTTCTTGCTTTAACTGCGGCAACATTTGCAATTACACTTAAATAACTTGAATGAACTTCTTGTGCGACCTCTCGTACATTATTTTTGCTTTTATCAAGAGACTCCAAGTAAAGATAATTAGCCTCTCTGGCCGATGCAGAGATATTACCGCCGCTATATAGCGGCACGGTTAATCGTACAGACGCGGTTAACCCTTGATTTAGAAGATCATCTGGGGCTGCATTATTAAAGCGCCTATCATCCTCACTTCCAGAAAAACTTAAGCTTCCAGTAACTTTAGGTAGATACTCTGTCGCTTTAGATCGTGAATTTTCATAAAACTGCTGAGCTGTTAATTTACCCAAATTAATTTTAATGTTATTAGTGCTTGCTGCTTCGGCCCATTTTTTAGAATCCATAGGATCGGGCAATTTGGCATTAAAATTTGCGGAAAGTGTTGCGAATTCAGTGTGTGTTTTCCCTGTTAACACCTGTACAAGATCGAACCATGTACTTAAATTATTCTTTGCAATAATTGTATCGGCTACTGCCGCATCAAGTCTTGCTTGAGCTTCCAGCACATCTGAGTGTCTTGCCAAGCCAATATTAAACTTTACATTGGCTGATTGTAATTGAGCACGGTATGCGTCTTCAGCTGCTTGGGTTGCAGTTAATTTTGATCCAGCTTTTAACGTTTGCAAATATGCATTTGCGGTACGCATCAATAACGAATTCTTTGCATTTTCGAATTGGAGTACTGCGATTTTTTCAGTTAACTTTCCGCGTTCATATTGATGTAATGCCGAAATATCCAAAATAGGCTGGGTTAAAGAGATACTTAATCCTGGCCCTTGTCTTTCTTGTACCAACTCGTTTTTAACAGCAAAAGGGTTGGATGATTCAATGTCTGTTCGCGATTTTGAATATTGCCAACTTCCCTCAATATTCACCTTTGGCATTAACAAAGATTTTGCGATTAGCGTTGTCTCCTGACTTGCCAATAAGGCTGATTGCGCCGATTTAAAACTATAGTCATTCTCAAGTGCCAAGTCATATATTTCGAGAAGTGATTCTGCATGCACTTGACCGGCAAATAACGAACAAACAAAAATTACCCCTATAGACTTCTTCACTCATTACTTCCTCATTATTAGTACTCGGTACACAGAATACACTTTCCATTTAGCGCGGGCAGTTTAAGCTATCCACAAGGACATTTCATCGTAGAAATTTTGTTTAGATTTGTAATGATTTGGCAGCCAATCCTCTACACTCAACCAAGATTGAATAACAATAAAATAACCGAATTCTAGTTCAGTATTGAAGAAATGCTGGTAATCGTATTTCCTTGGCAGCTTATAGGCGCTGTTTGGATGCCATATTGATCGCTCGAGATCCAAAATATAATTGCAAGACACCAAGCTATGTGTTTTTTCCAATACGTTTTCCGCACTTAAAAATGCAAAGTAAAGCCCATACTCTGTCCACCCTGTATTATCAGCCAATACATCGCACCAGTCACGATTTTGAAAACACTCCAATCGATTCAACAATGCTTCTACATTGTCTGTATCAAGAATTACCGGAGTTTCTCCCAAAAAATGATCTAATAATTCTAAATTTTGTTGATAACCCAATAGCATGCTAGACACACTGTAACGCGCGCGCTTTATCGCGCACTCTCGCTCCACAAAATCGCTACTGTAAATTCGAGTAAAATCATCCTTAGTTTCAATATTAAGCACAGGAAGATTATTAACTAAAAAGTCCTTATATGAAGATTTTTTAATGCAGATTACATCGCTATCAAAAACGATATAGTGCTTAGTTTTTACGATTTTGTACGCCGCTAACTTAATAGCTTGCTGAATATACCATCCGGCAATACCTAGTTTTTCGTTTGTGAAATTTTTAATATTCGGTATTAACGATTTTTCTGATAAGACTCTATATTTTTTACTATCCGTCAATGAACGTAAAACTTCGTCTATCGCTGAGCATTCATTGTCAGGACAGAGAATTATAAACTCACATAAATCTTCCTGATTAAAATTTGCAAGAAATGAATTCAAGAACAGCTTTAATCTGCTAACTGCATCTATATTTACTCTTTCCCTCCATGCATTGGTGCTAGCGGCTTTTTCGATTAAAATACATGGCATAACGCATGTTATCTTTCCTTCAATTTTTCCTGATTTCGAAATTTTATTCATGCTCATTTACCTATCTGTATTGAATTTATAATCACACGATATAGAGCGTATATTCGCACGACACATAGAATTATGCCATATCCATTATGGTTAATTTATAACCCTATTGTTTTGACTAAAAATCCTTTCGTTGTACACTACACATTCCTTGAGTAACCATAATACATAGCTATGCATAACCCTTTTGAAGATTCACCTGTAAATGTATTGCCACTCTCCCTCACCAATGAGGCGGCCTATATTCATCACAATAAATCAGACCAGGCGCATAAACTTTTACGGCTGCTAGCAGACCTTTCAAACCAGAAACGTCAAGGCGTATTAAGCGGCCAAAATGCGGGTCATTCAATTCAATTTACTGACCCTCAATGCATCATGGGATACCACCATAATTTTCAGAGAATCATTAATTTAACAGGCCAGACTCCGGCAATTTTGAGCGTTGACTACGAACATGATCAATACACTCCACCAGAATACTTAAGCTCTACTAATAGGAAACTTATTGAACACGCAAATCTTGGTGGCATGATTACCATTAATTGGTCACCACTAAGCCCTTGGCTAAATGATGGGCTTGATTTAGTCAACGCCCGCGGTTCATGGCTAGATGCACGCACCCCTGCAGTCGGCGGCAACGCTAACTTTATTGCACTCCGCGATTTATTAGATCCACTATCGCCTATCCATGAGGTGTGGATACGCAAACTTGATCATATTGCAAATGCGTTGGACGAGCTGAATCGCTCAAAGGTTGCAGTGCTGTGGCGACCTATGCAAGAAATGAATGGTCATTGGTTTTGGTGGGGGGCAAGCCATTCTGATGAATATGCAGCACTATGGCGTCATATGCATCAATATTTTACCCAAGTAAAAAAGCTTAATAACTTATTGTGGGTGTATTCGCCTGCGGGTTTTAGCACTCAATCAACAGATACCATCTTAGGTTCAATGTGTCACTATCCTGGTGACGATCTTGTCGATATTATTGCTCCAACATCCTATTCCGATGATTTACTTGTTAAAGATTACGAAAATCTAAGTAGCGTAAATAAGCCAATAGCTTTGGCAGAATACGGGCCTGCAGCCTCTGGCCCAACACTGATACCCCACTTAATAACTGCCGCTCCCACTTTTAATGCTCAAATGTACGCTGAACGATTAAAACAAAACTATCCTCGCATTGCCTATTGGGTCAGCTGGAATAGCTTTTACTCGGGAGAGGAAACTAAGATTTATAAATATTCGCTGGCAGATTGCCAAAATACTACAGAGCTATTCGCTGATGAATATGTCGTTTCGTTAACTAATCTCGCTAGATTTAATGACCAGATTTGATTATCTTTTGATCGGCCCATCTGTTTCTAGGTTCAGCAACACAAAAAGTCATGGAGCCTTAATTACCCTTAACGCGATATAGATGCATTTGAACGATGTAACCTTAGCGGGTACCGCCAGTCAACTGGAACGACTGAGTCAAATTCAAATCTTGCGTGTCCTGCATGATGCATAACAATGGTCATCGGCCAATTAAATAACAACGAAAATTCCATACACCCTAGAGGTACCCATGGACGATAAAACATTACAAAGTCTGAAAGCGGTTTTTATAGCTAGCCCAACGCCGGATTTAGCAAAAATTATTGCGCTGCAACTTGCCGAGCGCGGTGAGTTTAGTGAACTGGAAAATTACCTAAGCCATTTAACAACCACTATTGTGGGTGAAGACGGTGAACAGCTGGGGGCGGCGGCACTTAAGGCGGGTGCTTATGCCAATGCGTTGCAATTTCTAGATGCCGACGATCCACGGCATGCGCTGTTGATTATTCGCTGCAAGCTTGAACTGGGTGCAATCGACATCGCGCAGATGCTCTATAAAGAATTGGTGCAAACGAACCCCCAGTACGAATCGGCTGAGCTTAATCGCCGGTTAAAATTGTCGGCAGAAAAAGAGCCCGTTAAATTACGGGTGATTGAAAAAGCAGAACCCACCGAAAGTTTTGAGCTGCTTCAATTTAAACGCCCCACCACCAATTTTTCCGATGTGGTTGGCTTGGAAGACGTTAAAAAGCAAATTCATAAAAAAATTATTCTGCCCTTTCAAAAGCCATCGCTATTTCAGCGCTTTAAAAAGAAAGTCGGTGGCGGTATTTTACTCTATGGCCCACCGGGCTGTGGCAAGACTTTATTAGCGCGCGCAACGGCCGGCGAATGCAAAGCGAATTTTTTTAATATTGAAATATCTGATGTGCTGGATATGTACATTGGCGAGTCCGAACAGAAACTTCACGCCATTTTTGAAAAAGCGCGCAATGAAACTCCCAGCGTTATTTTCTTTGATGAGTTGGAAGCACTTGCGGGAAAGCGCGAGCACACGCGCAATAGTTCGCAGGCCAATACCGTTAGCCAATTTTTAACCGAATTGGATGGCTTTGCACAAAACAATGAAGGGGTTTTAATTTTAGGTTCTACCAACGTGCCTTGGTCATTGGATTCCGCATTTTTGCGACCCGGTCGTTTTGATCGCATGTTCTTTGTACCACCGCCAGACAAAGTTGCGCGCAAATCAATTCTGGAACATCACATGCAAGATCGCCCCAATGCGGGCGACATTCAGTTTGATGCCATCGCCAATAGAACCTCTGGCTATTCCGGTGCAGACTTAGCAAATCTGGTTGAGATGGCCGCAGACGAAGCGATTGATAGTACCATTGCTAGTGGTGAGGAAACGGCGATTTCTATGCAACATTTTGTGGCGGCATTAGCTGACTCGCGCTCTTCTACGACCGAATGGCTAACCACCGCCAGAAATTATGCGCGCTACGCCAATGATGGCGGCCGCTATGATGATGTGCTGGAATTTATTAACAAACACGGGAAGTAAATTGTGACTAGCTACCGCATTATCGATGAACCAAAAGTCAAAATGGCTCAGCAGTTGATTGTAAATCCTGTAGCGATTTTATTAGCCGCTATGTTAGTGCCTATTTTTTTGACCATTCCGCTGTACGGAAAATTTTGGCTACCCTTTGTTTGGTTAATAGTGAATGGCTATTTTTTAGGTTCACCCACGTTTTGGCGCGAATGCATTTATTCCTTATTTGGCATACTTGCAATTGCAGGTATTTTTATTGGCTATGGTTACGGCATAAATACTGATGCAATTACTTCGCCTAATAGTCTTGCGCCCTATTTACAAGTGTTGGTTAACGCAGTTTATTTTAGCGCTTTGTTTCTAGCGGTATTCACCCAAACTGTACCATTTTCAATTTACGAGTACGTGAAGCAACAGGGTCAAGATGAATAACGATTATAAATACGAACAAGCGTGGCGACAGATTTCTCACGGCCAATTGCCGAGCGCCATTGAGTTATTAAAAGAACTTTTAGCCAACGAACCCAATAGCGCCATGTACCATGGCACACTCGCCTATTGTTTGTTGGAACAAATGCGTATTCACGCTGCCGAATACGAATTAAAAATTGCACTGCAATTGGAACCTAACGAACCTTTCTTGCACAGTGTTTATGCGCGCATTTATTTTTTGCAAAACAAGGTGAAGCAAGCATTGGCAGCCTGCGACCAAGCGCTACAACGTGACCCAGAAAATGTAGATGTCTTTGAATTAAAGTCAGATATTTTATTGGCCAATAAGAAGTTCAAAGAAGCTTTTTTCTATATTCAAAAAATGGCAGAGCTAAATCCAGACAGCATAAAAACCGCTTACTCATTTGCGAATTACTATTTTCAAATAGGCGACAATGCCAAAGCACTGGATTTTACACTCGCTGCGCTGGCAATAGATGCACAGCACCAGGACACCAATGTGCTTATGGGGCGTTTGTATTTAATTAAAGGCAATATCGGTGAAGCGGAATATCACGCGCGTTTAACCATTATGCTGAACCCCAGTTCGCGCGCAGCGCTATCGCTATTTGCGGATGTAAAAGCCAGAAAGAATATTTTCTTAGGCTTGTGGTGGAAATTTAATACCAAGGTTTCGCGCATGAAACCTTTAAACCAAGTAGTCGTATTGATATTTGCTTATGTGCTTTTTAATTTGCTATCCAACATTGTGTACGATTTGGGCTACATCAAAAGCTCCAGTGTGATCGACAATGCGTGGTTAGCCATTGTTATTTACTCTTGGGTTGCCATTCCGATTTATCAGCGCATGCTCAATAAAGAGATGCAGCAATTTTCATTTAGATCGGATTATTAATGAATGCCTATGAAAATCAATGTCAAATCTATTTTAAAGTGCCTATTTGCTTGCACAGTTGTTTATACAAGCTTGATTCAACTGTGCGTTGCGCATGAAGTAGATGATTTAAAAGCACATGCTAAGCAGGGCGATTTAATGGCCATGTTTAAACTAGGCGCTCTTTATTACAATGGCAAGAATTTACCTTTAGACCCCAAGCAGATAGTGGCACACCACACCAAAGCTGCAAATGAAGGCGATAAATACTCACAATTTACGCTGGGCAATATTTATGCCCAAGGCAAGCTCGTTGCGCAGAACTATGCCCAATCTATTTATTGGTACACCAAAGCCGCTAATCAGGGTGACCTGAATGCTCAATTTAATCTTGCGCTTATCTATCACTTTGGTAAAGGAACAGCAGTAGACTACTCGCAGGCTATTGAGTGGTATACCAAAGCCGCTAATCAAGGTGCGTTAAATGCACAGTTGAATCTTGGCCGACTTTATTTCAAAGGCGAGAACATACCACAAGACTATAAACAGGCTCTGTACTGGTACACTAAGGCGGCTGTGCAGGGTGACGCAATGGCGCAAGCTTATCTCGGCTTTTCGTATTACAGCGGGCAAGGCGTTGCACAGGACTACAAACTCGCCCTTGAATGGTACAGAAAATCAGCACCACAGAATAACAAAGCTGCACAAATGGGTATTGGCTATATGGCAGCTCATGGTAGTGGGATTACTCAGTCTTATGTGGTCTCACTTGCCGCTTTTAATACGGCAGGATTAGACGCTAGCGCAGCTGACCGAGAAAAACTTCTAAAGCTACTGTCTCCCAGCGATATTGAAGCCGCTAAATTACTTACTGCTGAAATGAGCAAACCAAATAATTTTATTAAAGCGCTGGATGATTATTTAGCGAAACATCAATAACCAGACAATCTATTTTCAAAAAATATTGTTTAAGGACGTTAGACCATGTCTTTACAAGATCCAGAATTTGATAAATTTAAACGTGCTTTCAAAGCTGGAAAATTTGACTATGCGCTGCAGAGTATAAAAAAACTTCTTGCACAGTATCCGCAGTCGCTTGCATTGCGGTGGCACCACGCCAGAGTTCTAGAAAAATTGGAGCGCTTCGCAGAAGCGCGCAGCGCTTTAACCAAAGTTCTTAAACTGCGCAGTGATTTTGTACCCGCATTAATTATGCAAGTGCAATTGGATTTTCATGAGCATGAAGGCAATGCCGATAGCGATATATTTGCAGAAGACCCCATAAAAACACAGCAAGAGCGTTTCGATGCTATTGAAGAGCGTCTCTATAAAATTTTAAGCATTGACCCCAATGCAGTGGATGCGTTGCAAATGCTATCGGGTTTACTGCGCGGTCATGAGCTCGATGCACATTTAGCCAAAGCAGATCAACTTTTGAATCGCGCTATTAGTCTGGCACCGGAGCGGGTAGATTTACTGGAAGATCGCGCTAATTGTTTGTTAGCGAAAGCCGTTGTGCATGGCGAGCTAAATAGCCCTCACAATAACACTGTCAATAGGGTGGTCAATTTTTCTGGCGTACATTATTACCGCGATATTTTGGAACAAGCACTGGCCGATTTTGAAAAATGCTATGCCCTTAGCAATCAACATCGCTACGGTTTACGCGTTGGATCAATCCTGCATGATTTAGGTCGTTTTGATGAAGCCTTAGCAACTTACGATAATGTGCTCGCCCATGTCCCCGAAGACGATCCTTATCGCCCCTTTATTGTTGAGCGCCGCGCGCGCTCAGAAAATAACGGCGGTGGTGAGCGCGAGCACATGGCAAAAATGTTAGAAGCTGCTGTTGCAACTGAAGGCAAAGATCGCGGTTTAGATGACGATAATATTGCGCAAGCCGTATTGAGTGCGGCCAATGCAGTGCGCGCCGGAAAATCCGTTAGCGATGCACTTGATGAGCGTTTGTCAGATGATCCCGATGACATCATGGCTACCAGTATTGCGGCCCAAATTATGAATGTGGCCAATGAACCTAAGCCAGAATTAGTGGCCGTTGACCCTAAATATTATCCTCTCTATCAACAGAAATTTATTGCTCAATGCAAAGATGCATTGAGCAATCTTGGTTTGCGCCATGTGTGCGATGCTGAAGCGAAAGGCATGCAGTTGATGTTGGGACAAAGCGTACTCTTGAGTTTTTTTGCCGATGAATTTGGTGAAACTGGCGTAGCCTGTTTTAGCATGAAACCA
This sequence comes from Gammaproteobacteria bacterium, assembly GCA_005801205.1. Classification (GTDB taxonomy): domain Bacteria; phylum Pseudomonadota; class Gammaproteobacteria; order Pseudomonadales; family Cellvibrionaceae; genus Cellvibrio. Next base: position 23,920 of record SYDJ01000054.1, on the reverse strand, counting down.
AAGCAACCTAACTTGATTGGGTTTCTATACTTGTTCTTCACCTTAAAATGGAAACTGCTGGCTGCAACGCGCAGAACAACAAAGATGGTGGAGTGTGTAAGCCAATTTACCAATGGCGATCACCTCAGCACGCAATATCAAAGCGTATCGCCGTTTGAATACGGCCCTCCAATTTATATTGAAAAATTGCCCACTAATGCTTCTGCGGCAGAACTGGTCGCGCTCCATTTGCAACGTTTTGAAGAATACAAAGCGGAGTATCCCATCGCCAAAGCTATGCGCGCAGTAGATCTTGAAGGTATGGAAGAACGCTGGGTACGAGGCCAAGGAGTTAAGCGCAACTACCGCGCTCAATTAGGTTATGTCACCGATACTGAATTGCAAAAATTGCTCGGTACTTTTTACGATAAATTTGCGGAAAAAGTGCGCGCAAAAATTAAAATTCTTGCGGCAGATTTGTAATTAGAGACCTTGGCGCGAAACCTTTATCGCATCGCAAGCACCGCTTTATGATTCGAAAACGCATAAATACATCCCTGTAGCTCCCTGTCGTCATCCCTACGCGATCCGGTCGCTTCGGGAAACTTCCTACATCCATGTAGGTCGTCCATGACTCTAGGGTTTCAAATCATAAATCGGTACTCGCTCAGGAAGATTCGTGCGCGCGAATACCCCATTTATCAAGGAATGGTTTTATTAACGACGAATCTGCATGCACTTAACAAACCGCTCTAGATATTTGCTAATCGCTACGGTCGCAATAGCCATCGTCTTGGTGGCTATTCGTTTATGGCCGCACCCATCGCTCGCGCAACAAATTCCCAGCTCCCACGCTTTTTTGGCGGAAAATGGTGAGCTGCTGCGTTTGACCTTGGCGGATGATCACCAGTACCGCGTATGGACGCCGCTCAAGGATATTTCCCCGCAACTCACCAAAGCTGTGTTGCTCTACGAAGACCGCTGGTTTTACTGGCACCCAGGCATTAACCCACAAGCGCTCATTCGCGCGGCATTTCGCACCTATAGCGGCGGCCAACAACAGGGCGGCTCTACCGTTACCATGCAATTAGCGCGGCTGTTTTATGGCTTAAACACCAAAAGCCCGAGTGGTAAATTGCGGCAAATGGGTTTGGCCGTTTGGTTGGAATTGCGCTACAGCAAGCGGGATATTTTAGAAGCCTATTTAAACCTCGCGCCCTACGGTAGCAATGTGCAAGGCGCGGGCGCGGCGAGTTTGATTTACTTTGGCAAAACTGCGTATCAACTCAGTATTGCCGAAGCGCTTACCTTAGCGGTGATTCCGCAGCAGCCGAACCGCCGCGCGGGCTCCAAAGCCTTGTTGTCATCCATAGATGCACCTAAGCAGCGCTTGTTGAAACGCTGGTTAGAACATTATCCCTTGGATGAAACCCAAGCGCAGCTAGCCAATTTGCCCGTGCATTTTCAACGCATGCAAGACCTGCCGTTCCGCGCCCCGCACTTTGTGGATATGTTGCTGCAGCAGAGCACCATGCCTAGCGGAAGCGAAATAAAAGAGGCTAGCGACAGCGAAAATAGCCCAGCACACGGCAGTGAAAACAAACAGATACGCACCAGCATCAACCTGAATTTACAAACCCTGATAGAGCGCCAAACGCGCCAGTATTTGCAGGAGGTGAACAACAAGGGCATCAAGAACGCGGCCGCTTTATTGATCGACCCCAAAACGATGGAAGTGAAAGCGTGGCTCGGCTCAGCAGATTATTTTAATGTGGCGATTGAAGGCCAAGTCAATGGCGTGCTCGCCAAACGCTCGCCCGGCTCTACGCTTAAACCTTTTATTTATGCCTTGGCGATGGATCAGGGAATTTTACACCCAGCCAGTATTTTGAAAGACGCCCCCACCGATTTTGGCCCTTATACGCCAGAGAATTTTGACAATCAATTTCGCGGCCCGATTACGGCGCAGGATGCACTGATTCACTCGCGCAATATCCCCGCTGTATGGGCTGCCACCCAACTTCACTCGCCAAGTCTTTATAGCTTTTTAAAAATGGCAGGCGTATCGCAGCTGAAAACAGAAGATCACTATGGCTTGGCCTTGGTGCTGGGCGGCGGGGAAATCAGCATGGAAGAGCTCACCGGCCTTTACGCCATGCTCGCCCGAGGCGGGCGTTTGCAACCGCTGCAGTATGTGAAAACAGCCGACACTTTGCAAAGCACTCAGAAAGCATCGCCATCATTTGCGTGGAATCACGTCAGCTGCCACAAACCCTCGGCTAAAACGCCCAAGTTCGGTACGCACCCTTTTGATATAGCCTGCGCTCAGCAAAAGCCCAAAGCCATACCACAAGAAAAAACTGCCACCCAAAACACATCGTCAGAAGGCACCCAACTTATCTCGCCCGAAGCGAGCTTTATCGCCCTCGATATGCTCCGCCACAACCCAAGACCGGGGGAAGATATTTATTACAACTCCGGCTGGCCTATCGCGTGGAAGACGGGAACATCATGGGGTTTTAGGGATGCATGGTCAGTAGGCACCGTTGGCCCCTATGTGCTGGCGGTGTGGATTGGCAATTTTGATAGTCGCGGCAACCCCGCCTTTGTGGGAATAGACGCCGCCGCGCCGCTGTTTTTCCGCATTGCCGATGGCCTTTACCTCAACAAACCCAGCCATATCCCCGCGCCCAAACCACCTGCGGGCGTGAGCCAAGTGTCGGTGTGCAGCGCCAGCGGCGACTTGCCGAATATTTGGTGCCCGCAAACCAGTAAGACGTGGTATATCGCCGGTAAATCGCCGATTAAAGTCAGCCAATTGCATCAACCTGTAGCCATTAGCCATAAAACCGGCCAGCCCGTGTGCCCGCCCTATCAAGCCGACCAAGTGCGTATGGAAGTGATGGAATTTTGGAGCAGCGATATGCAAAAGCTGTTTCGCCAAGCCGGTTTACCGCGCCGCAGCCCACCCAAATGCCAACAAGGTTTTCACACCCAAGCGCCAGATATCACCTCGCCCCTGCGCCATGTGGCCTATCAACTGCGCACCAGCCAACCCGAAACCACGATTCCGCTGCAAGCCCAAGCCGCCGCGCAAGTGCGCACGCTATTTTGGTTTGACGATAACCGCTACATCGGCAGCAGCGACCCACAAGTCGCCCTCGCCTATCGCCCTACCGATGCCGGAATTCACACCATCCGCGTAGTGGATGACCAAGGCCAAGGGGCAGAGCGAGAGATGTTGGTGGATTGGTTGGAGTAGGCCTTTTGATTGAGTGAGGGAATCGTCAAGCCTTTGGTTTGCCGCGTGGCATCAAAGTTTCGAGCTGCGCTAAATCTCTACGATCGGCACTTTGTGCATCCTGTTGGAGGCGACCTACTTGGTATTTATCGTACTCTAGCTCAGCCAATTCTTTCGCCATTTGATGCGAAATTTTACCTGCATGATCCAGTACATCGCGGTCATTTAAGGTTAAAAAGCCATCCAACTTTGTAATCCAGTCTGTCATATGCATAGTAATACGGCGCATGGCTTGCCCTTCGGCAAATACCAGATACTGCTCTACCAAGTTGTTAAGCGCTTGTAGTTCTGGTTGTGACAAATAATTTTTAGCGACTGTGACATCCGCCTTTCTAGGCTTAACACCACGCCAATTCGTTAACCCCATATGATCTTTGTTACTGTCGGCACGGTTGAAAATAAGCTCTGCCGCTGTTTTCCCCGTAATGGCCCAGTGGATTTTGTTTTGTACCGTTTTAAAGAAACTGATACTGACTTCTTGGGTTGGATCGTAATCGACACTGGTGGCATAAATATCGGTGATTTTTTGATAGAACCGTTTCTCAGAAGTACGAATATCCTGAATGCGACGAGTTAACTCATCGAAATAATCAAATGGCTGATCAGGGTTCTTTAGGCGTTCATCGTCAAGTACAAAACCCTTAACAATAAACTCACTTAAATGGCGGGTTGCCCACTGGCGAAAACGTGTAGCTGTGTGGCTTTGAACGCGGTAACCAACGGAAATAATGGCATCCAGATTGTAATGATTAGTTCGATACTTTTTACCATCTACTGCAGTTGTAAAGAATTCCTTTACAACTGAATCCTCGATCAACTCTTGTTCAGAAAAGATGTTTTTTAGATGCTGGCCAATATTTTGCTTGCTGGTTTGAAATAGCTCAGCCATCAAACTTTGGGTTAGCCATACGGTTTGGTTCTGAAAACGTACATCTAATTTAGTTTGGCCATTTTCGGCTTGATAAATAATAAATTGCGATTGATTTTCTAGATTTTCCATCTCTGCGCCCAGCTAGCGAACTATCAAATTTCGAGGCGATATAGTGACGAAATAGCGCAAGAATGTCTCTAGTTTTAAAGAGGGTTTGAAGTAAGCCTGCGTGCGCAGGCTTACTGAAACGTCTTACCCCACCATAGTCCCAAACTGCTGCTCAAGCTGCTTGGGGTTCTGTACAAATACTTGATACATCGCCTGCGAGAACGCATCTGGGAACACATCCTCATCGCCATTTTTCAAGCTTGCTAAAACCGCGTTTGCTACATCTGCTGGCGCAGCTTTATCCATCTCAAAATCTTTGGTCATATCCGTATCAACTGGGCCGGGATAAACACCTACCACAGCAATATTGGCTTTACGCACTTCGGCACGCAGGCCTTGAGTAAACGAGTGCACCGCCGCTTTTGAGGCCGAGTAAGGGCCAAGCGTGGGGAAGTTTGCAATACCGGCAATGGAGCTGACGTTGATTACCGCCGCCGTGCCACTCTTGTGTAATACCGGCAACAGGGCATGAGTGAGGTTAATAACACCAAAATAGTTAGTAGCCATTTCATCTGCTGCGATACGAAGGCTCGCCTCACCCGAAAAGTCACTGCCCGTGGCTATGCCTGCATTGTTGATCAAAATATCCAACTGACCGACAAGCCTGGCAACATTGGCGATATCGCTGGCATTAGTTACATCCAGTTGTACCGGCACTATGACGTCCGGCGCTTGGCTTACTAATGCTTGCAAGCTTTCAATATTGCGTGCAGCGGTGTAAATACGCTTGGCGCCCTCAGCGATTAATGCCTCCACTATCGCCTTGCCGATACCACGGTTAGCCCCAGTTACCAATGCGGTTTTACCTTGAATTGTGTAGCTCATAATAATCACCTTTACATTTAAATTATTAGACCGGTCGTCTAATTTGGTTGCCAAAAAAAGACCCTTATGGGTCGTGAAAAAATTGTCGGGGCGCGCTCTATGTATTACTAAATCTAAGCCGCGCCTTTAAAAACCACTGAAAAATACAAGTAAATCAAATCCCGTAAGGGCTGCGCCGTTTGCTCTAGCTTGGCACGCACCAAGCAACCTTCCCAACTGGCGAAAAACATCTTGGCGAGTACCTGTTCATCAAGATTAGCGGCTAGCTCACCTTCTTTTTTCGCCTGCTTCAAACAGTCGGCGATGAGATTTTCCACCGCGCGATAATGCACAAAAATCGCCTCACGCATGGCTACATTCTGCATGGCCAACTCTTGCCCCAAGTTACCCAGCAGGCAATTGCACAGACCAAAGTTGCCTTCAAAATAACCCAGAATCATCGTGAAGTAGCTCTGTAAACGCGCCATGGCGCTACCTTCAGCACTTTCAAGATGAGCAGCCAAACCCTGACGCAACTGCTGGCCGTATTGCTCAATAATCGCAAAGCCCAATTCATCCTTACTTTTAAAGTAGTGATAAAACGAACCCTTAGGCACATTCACCTGCGTCAGAATCTCCGCAATACCGGTGTTATTGAAGCCTTTAACCGCCATAATGTGAATGCTGGTGGCGATCAGCTTGTCGCGTGTAGTTTCTGACATAGAGTTAAATTAGACCAGTCGCCTAGTTAATGCAAGTTTTATTTTTGTCAGCCTATTATTAGCGCTGGCGTGAGGTGGCTATGATTGACTAAGGCGGAGAGGAGAACAAGGGCATTCATGCTATTAAGTGGGTCTTTCGACCCACAACATAGAGATATTTTAAGCTATGAACGCAAAGGTTTAAGGCTATCCGCCAGTATCATTAATTTGAACCCGTTTAGCGGTTCCCATTTCATAAAAGCCACAAATGCATGCATGAGTATTAATCGGCCGTAATATTTATGCTCATTATTTCTAAGGGTTTCTTCTGCAACATCCAACCCTGCTTTACTAAAAAGTTTCAGTAAAGCCACACTGTTTTCCTCAGGAGTGATAGTGCGAACTAGGGGCTCATAACCCAACAGTCTGACCGTCTCTTCTGCTGTACGCCAAACTGACCAAGGATTTTGTCCAGTAATTAACTTCTCGCTTATACTCACTTGCTCCAAATAATCTGAGCCCGCAATAAAATCTGCGCCGCGCTCCTGCAGTTTTGTTTGCAATAAAAATGGAAAAATAATTTCCGCATTTGGAATCAACAGTAACTCTTCACTATTCGTAAATGCACTCACTTTTTTATTGGCAACCAACCATTCACCATTTGCGGTCTTTACATTAATGAGTGCAGCGGGGCCGTGGCAGACAGCAGCGATAACCTTGTTCTGCGCAGCGAAGCTTGTAACTAAATTGGAAATTATTTGATTGTTAGGAAAATCAAACATCGCCCCTTTACCGCCAACAAAATAAACTGCTTGATAATTGTCTGCATTTACCTCGCTAAGGTTAAGGGTATTTTTTGCTTTATGTTGAGCCGTAGCGTCATTTAAAAAAGCATAATCGTATGCGGCCATATCCTCATCATCCAGCAAGGCATAGGGTTCACCACCTGCAGTACTGGCAATATCTACCTCAAAACCGTTGGCTTTAAAAACCCAATAGGCTCGTGCAAGCTCTGTTAATTCATAACCTGTGAGTCTACCTGTGTCGCCTAGTATCCGCGTACTAGTGACTACCGCTAAAATTTTGCCCCGCGTTGCAGGCAGAGAATTTTGCAAATAAGGAATATCACTAACCTGTGTAGCTCGCAGCTTCTCAAATTCTTGCGTGTTAGGTGAAAATTTAGAGCCCCAATAGATAACAGCCGATACTATGACTGCCAATACCAAGAAAATTCCGCCAACACCAATTAACAGTTTTTTAATCATTACTCTCTCCTTTATTGAAAAATAGAAGAGTAAAGGAGTGAAGGAGAAATTTAGGTGAATTACGCGAACTTTATAATAACGCGAAAATGTTGCGTTGAAGTCGCTAGGGTGACATGCCAGTTAAAATGTTCTGCTATACGCGAAACCAAATACAAACCTTGCCCTATACCGTCACTCTTATCGCCTTTTATTCCGGCCTGAGTGATATCAACCTCAGGAAGATATTCAGTTTTATTATCAAACATAAGCTTACCATTTTCGTAGCTTATGGAAATGCTTGGCTCACTGGCATGTTCTGCCGCATTGCGAAACAAATTAATAAAGAGCAATTGCAGTAGGTTGGAATTTGCCAAGAGGGTGAGATCTTGAGGAACATCAAAATGAATCTGAAATTGTTCGAGTTGTGGGACGCGACATAGCAAAATGGCTTGCTCTAACGTGATAATGATATTGCAAGGCTGCTGTGCGATAGTTTCTTTGCGCGCTAGCGCAAATAAGACATTAACTATATGCTCCATTTGCACAGCGGAGCTTTTAATTTGCGCCAAGTCTTCTAACACAAACCCACGCTGCTCAATCAGTACGCAACTATTTTTTAACACCGTCAGTGGTGTACGGAGTTCATGGCTTACATTCGTTGTAAACGCTTTTTCTTGTTCCAGAACTTTATTTAGCTTATCAAAGCTTGTTTGCATAGCCTTAGAAAGGTAACCCAGCTCAAAGTTTAATTCTGGCAACCGCGCGCTAGTTGCAGGTTGTTCTATATGCTTCACAGCATCGGTTAATGCCAGAATCGGATTGACAATTTTCTGCGAAAATTTAACGGCCAAAAAAACTGCAACAGCAATCGCAACAACAAATACCAATAAAAATATAACTAATATGCGGGGCTGATGAGTCACTACCAAAAGCCTAGAAACTTCTGCTAACAAATATCCTTCTCGACCTTCGCTTAGCGTAAGCTTTCTATAGTGATAATGTGAAGCGTCTGCGGTGAATATCTCACCGTCTATTCGATCTGGATTAATATTGTCTTGTGCCCACGTCGGCATTGCACCAACGCTTTCGAAAACCTCCAGAAAACTAAACGCTAAGGGTGGAACATTACCCTGCTGAGCATACTGTTTTTCGATATGACTTGCCTGTTCATCTAAAAAATTGGATATCACAGCGTCTTCAATTACGAATGCAGCTATCACTGCTAATATCGAGAAGGCTAAGGCTACACCAAGCGTTAAGCTAACCAGCAGCACCAGTGTTTGATCCTTAATATTTTTAATCCACATGGCAGGGCTGCTCTAGTTTATAACCTACATTCATCACCGTTTTTATCATTGGCTTACCAAAAGACTGATCAAGTGATTTTCGCAACACGTAAATATGCGATTTTAGTGCATCACTTTCTGGTGGCGCATCTCCCCACAACTGATGCGCGATGTAAGCACGCGATGCAGGTTCTGGATAGCAATTTACTAGCAACTCCAAAATGCGAAATCCAATGCTCGTTAAATCCAGCAGAACACCTTTGTGCATAGCCGTTTTGGCTCTGGTATCCAGCGTCAATTCACCCAAAGCGAGTGTTTTAGATTTATGTAAAGAGTGGCGTCGCGCTAAGGCTTCGCAACGTAATGCCAACTCGCGCAAATCAAAAGGTTTGGTGAGATAATCATCTGCACCACTTCGAAAGCCCACGGCTTTATCCTCAAAGCTGTCGCGCGCTGTAACCATCAAAATCGGTGGAGTGATCTCCGCATTGCTTTTTATCTCTTCACAAACAGCAAGGCCATCTCTATCTGGCAAATTAAGATCCAGTAAAATCACATCGTAGATGTATTCAAGCGCAAGCTGAATACCTAAACTCGCGTTATGTGCAAAATCAATCTGCCACTGATGGCCAGCTAGAAACTCGCCTAGCTGGCGACAAATAGTTTGATTATCTTCAATTATCAATATTTTCAATGATGCGCCCATGAAACGAGGTTCAGCCTAATAGTGTCGCCGATTCTCAGTGAAATATAGGTGAAATTAAATTATTTTTCTATTGCATCAGAATGTCTGAATAGCCTTATTCACGCAACAACGCATCATTCAACTTCTGCTCTATCTCATTCTTAATATGTAGGTAGTGAATTAATTGTACGCCGGTTTGCGGGGCGATGAGTTCGCGACAGAGGGACAAATCTAAATCGGTGATGTAACAGGGATAGGTTTCGCCATTTTTACGGCAGGCGACTATGTAGCGCGCAACTATGCTAAATAAATCATCGCCAAATTCTAGCGCGGAAAATTCTTTGCCATCGCAATAGAGTGTAAAGCTCAGTTCTTCATATTGATTGGGCTCTGCAACTGCACATACATTGATGAACTGTAACTGGGATAAATCCTGCGGGATATTCCGCGTTTCTAAATAGGCGGTTTTTTGTTTTTGGTCGCCCATGAGTTCAAATATTTTAATCGCTTGTAGGTCATCTACCTTGGCGGTGTTGTCATGGTGATACTGTGTATCCAAGGCTTGGCGCTCAAGTGCGGAGCGAATAAAACGGCAGAGCGGGCGCAAGAGCGATTGCACATTAAAGAGCGGCGTTGTCTTGCTGAAAAATGCGCCCTTGTGATCTACCAGCGTGATATGCGCTTGATTTTTTCCTAGCTGATAAAACAAATAGATGGCTGGGGTTTTGATCACGTCAGAAAATAGGCGTAGCGGTTTATCGCGCAGAGCATAGGCATCTACTACGAGCGGACTAAATTCCATTTGCGGCAAGGCTAATTTTTCTAACAATTTTTCATAGCTTTGAAAGCGCAAAATTTGCGCATGTTGCTGCATAAATTGCAGCAGGAAGTATTCCTCTGCCATTTCAAAAATAAAGCGAGTATTGCGCGCACGCGTGCCAGAATAAAAACAGGTGATAATCGCGCGCCACAATTCTAATACGCGCTGCTCAATAGTCGTGCCCTGCCCCATGCTAAAACAGCGAATGGTCAGCTCAGGTAACCCAGTATTTTTTCCTGGCGGTATTGCACGCAAATAATGCAGCAGGCAATTCACTAGGGCATCCGCATCAAAGTGACGGCAAACCAGTTCGCCCCAACTATTGATCTGCACAATATCGGCACTGATCACTAAATTTTCCTTCATACCGCTGTAGCCAAAGGCATCGCGCTGGCTACTTAGCATTTGCAACCCTTTTTTGTGCAAGTCGGCTTGTGGTTCTACGCCCACATTAAAGAGCATAAGAATTCTTGTGGGCTGAGCATTTTGCAAAAAACGTTCATGTTCGATTTTTTCAACCGGTAGCGGCAGCCATTGTTGAATCACATGTAATAACTGCTGGCGCTGAGATGGCTGTAAAGAGAAATCTTTGGTGGCTATGTCTAATTTGGTACCCATCACAAAAATACCATTGCCGTAACACCAGAGTAACAACTCCATAACATTACGCGAGCGCTTAATAGGTTCAGAGGCTTGATTGCGCAAGCTTAAATCTTGTTGGCTGCCGCGATAAACTTGCCAAAGGTTAGTGCCTGCATCTTGCGTTTGCACAAAGCACAAGGCAGGTTCGCTTAAATCTTGAGAAATATTGGGATTAATCCAATCAATTTTTCCAGCTTTTCGCTCAAATGCAGCGTGTAGTTTTCTACCTAAAATTAATAATTCATTGCCGCTAATAGCGGTTTCACCGCGATTATTTTTATTTAAATCCACTAACAGGCGATAACCTTGATTCAACTCATTGGCTAGCAAGTTTCGCTCTGCCAATACGTGCGGCGATTTCCAATAGGCGCGATTATCCAGCATAGTTAATTGGCGATGATCCCAACCCCAACTGACTACCATTTTTTCTAACAATAATCGCTGCCAGGCTTTATTCGCATTGCGGCTGGTGCGCGATAAATATTTTCCCGATTTGAAATAAAAACAGCGGCGCACCAGCTCTAAACGTGTCGATTGATTGTGTGCCAACAAATAATCTTCTAACCGCTGGTAAACCAACACGTAAGCATCTAATTCATCAGCATCCAGTATTTTTGCGCTATTGATTTCTACGTAAATTTTTCGCTTTAATTTCAGCGCTAAAGGCTCCTTAAACCTATCATTGGAATAAGCTTCTAAGAGCAATAATTTGAGCACCGATTTATAGGGCGAATCTATGCCCTTATATAATTGCCAAATGCCTGCACCGATAAATTCATTCACTGGAATTTCTGGTATGCCGCCAAAATCAATATAGTCTGCGGCACGCAAGAAACGTTTATCCAGTAAATTATTGGTATAGCCTAGATAATTTTTTTCTTGCTCTACTGGCACAAACCACCAGAGCGGCAAGCGCCCTGCTAACCACACAGCGGTACGATAAAATTCATCCAACAATAAAAAATGCTGTGCCGTACCACTCGCCTCGCTGGTAAGTAATTGTTGTTGCCCCTGCCGAAACTGTTGCGCTTCCATTAAAAAAAAGTTTGCTTCTATATGAATATTATCGGCTGCCCAGCAGGTTAAAAGTGTGCATTTTTCTTGCAGTTCAGTGAGCGCAGTACGGCCTAGATTTTCACTGTGGCAAACCCAAACATCAATATCACTATTATCTGCCTGTGCAATAGTGCCTAAACTGCCCATCATAAAGAGCGCTTCAATTGCATCGGTTTTATCCACGAGATCCCGCTGATAAGTAAAGCTGCGTGCAAGGCCTTTGGCGATACGAATATCGTCTTTACTGGGCGTATAGCCTTGAACACCTGCGGGAGTGAGGTGGCTAATATAGCCCGGCAGCATGGGGTGATTAACGTGAAAAAATAGCGGCAAGAGCGCTAGAAATTGTTGCTGGCGCTCAGAGAGAACATCCAAAGTTCGTTGATAGCGCACTTGATTAAGCTGGGTATAGTGCTGCTTTATTTTGCTTAATTGCTTGCGATCTATTCCCTCAAAACTTATTTCCTGTTCAGCTGCTAAGGTCATAGAAATGTCTTGCGAAAGGGAAAATTAATTTGGCATTAACCGCTTGATGCAATGATTAAAAACTTAATGCGAATTCTCGTGGCCGTTCTCCATAGATTGCTCGCGCAGCTGCTCCACTAAGGTTTTGTACAAGAGTTCAGGGTTAATCGGTTTAGATAAATAGGCGCTCATACCCGCCGCAATGCAGCGCTCGCGGTCGCCGCGCATAGCCTGCGCGGTGAGCGCAACAATAGGAATATTCGGCGAGCGCTCACCCGCGCGGATAGCTTGAGTTGCACATAGGCCATCCATTTCTGGCATTTCTAAATCCATTAAAATTAAATCAAAAGGCTCCTTGCTGTTGTTAATAACATCTATCGCCTCTAGGCCATTATTCACAACAGTCACCGTCATAACTTTCTTTTTTAACACACCGCGTACTACCTGCTGGTTCACCAGATTATCTTCTGCCACTAGCACGCGTGCATTTTTTAAAATCGCATCCTGCTCAGAGGATTCAAGATTAACAGCGCTGATACTTTGCAAGTATTCGTCTTTACTGATCACACTGCTAATGGTTTCCAGCAAGCGCGCCTCGCTGACTGGCTTACTCAAAAATTCATCCACGTTTAATGCGTAATTATCCATATTAGACATTTCATCACGATGATAGGCAGACACCAAAATTACATGCGGCTTGTAGCCCAAATTTGTATTGTGTTTGATAGCGGCTGCCGCTTCTATGCCATCCATTGCCGGCATACGATAATCCATTAACACAAAATGAAATGGCTGACCGCTCGCATTGGCTTGCATAATTTTTGTTAGTGCTTGCTCTGCGGTTTCTACATCCTCTACCATCAAGCCAATCGTTTTTGCCGTAGTCTTCATGACCGTACGGGCTATGGCATTATCGTCTACTATCAATGTTTTGATGTTGTTTAGCTCACGCACATGCTTATCGAGCAAGCGCGAGCCCAAATGGCTATGATCAAAACGCGCGCTAAAAGTAACTCGGCAACCTTTCTGTGGGGCGCTGTCGATATGCATTTCACCATTCATCAATTGAACTAGGTGATCACAAATACCCAAGCCAAAACGTAAATGCCCAGCATCGTTTATGGTGACATGATTTTTTAAAGATTGATTAATGCGTGCCAGCCGATCACCACTAATACCTACACCAAAGTCACTGACTGAAAACTCTAAATCGATAAATTTGACATTGGCCTCACGCAGTTTTACGCCAACAATAACTTCAGTGGTTTCTGAGAATTGCAGCGCGTTACTAACAAGTTGATCAATCACTTGACTTAAGCGCGCTGCATCGCCCCGCAAAAAGCGTGGTACATCAGCTTTAATGTCATAAATGATACGCACGGCTTTATGGATAGCACTGATTTCAAACAGCCGCGAAATTTTTTCAAACAGCTGATCTAAATCGAAATGTGAATGCTCAAGAATAATTCTGCCACTGTCGATTTTAGAGAAATCCAAGACTTCATTGATAATGTGCAACAGCGAATCTGACGCTGAGTTTAAACTGCCAAGGTAACTATTTTGCTGCTCATCAAGATGAGTATCTTTAAGTAAATAGCCCAATCCAATAATGGCGTTCATGGGTGTGCGGATTTCATGACTCATACGCGCCAAAAATTCGCTTTTGGTTTTGTTGGCCATATCCGCTTGCGTTTTTGCTTCCAATAAATCTTCACGCGCCAAAATAAAATCGGTGATGTTGTTATTTAAGCCTACACAGCGAGTGGGCTTACCCGCATCATCTGGTTCGCACAGTTTCATTTTGGATTGCACCCAGATAACGTTCCCGTTTTGATGCTGCATACGGCACTGTAAATTCACGTAGGTTTCGCCATTCTCTATCGCCGTATAGAGACGCTGCATAACAACATCAACATCTTCATTATGTAAAAAATAATCATGCAAGGTCGTGAGATTACCGGGCAAATCCTCGTAGTAGTAGCCCAGCATGCGCAAATAGCTGCGGCTGAAATAAATTTTTCCGCTGGTGATATTCCAATCCCAAAGGCCATCGCTGCTGGCTTCAATGGCATAATTAAAGCGCGTGTCTCGATCGCTCAATTTAGTGATCAATTGTTGACGGTCGTACAAGTTAAATAAGGCGGTAGCGATAAACATTAAACGGTCAAGATCGCGCGTGTACCAACCGCGTGGATCATCGCGATGCAACACCACAAAACCTTCGAGCAAGTTGTAGCGCAGAACCGGAACCAACAACGAGCTAAAAATATTGGCGTTGCGCAGTGGTGCAGTGGCCTCCGCAACGTCGGGATCGGCAGCAAGGAGTGCAACAGGCTTGCCCGCGTACAGGCTGGCAGCCACATGGGAATCTTTATGCCAAATACCGGTTAGCCAATCAGCTTCGTGTAATTTTGGCGTGAATTTTTTTTGCCAGCGTCCTAAACATTGCCATGAAGAAACAGAGACGTTCGCAGCGCAGGTTGAACCCACACTCATACGCCAAAGACTGCAGTCGATCACATCGAAAAGAGTGCCGAGTTTTTGCAGCGCATCGCTAATATTGGCTTGGTCAGATTCAATCAGAAGATATTGGCCAAACGGAATCAGCCAAGCATTTTTGATTAGCCCACCCTCAGGTGTGCGGGTGCCAATGTTATTGGCTTTTGAATGGCGCAGGCGTTCCTCTAAGAGGCTCACCTCTTTTTCGAGCTGCTGGATTCGTTGCTCCAGCGCTTCCTTGTTCTGAAAGTTCAGATCGCGCTCGTTAGTCATATAGCTAGGCTACAAATTCGTCAGAGTTGCTGACAATGGACTGGTTTCTAGGAAATCCTTCAGCGTTTGAGCTGCTGTTCCCTACCTACGGCGGTGTTTCAAGCGCACAAATGCTTGATCAAAAAACACACTGCCAAGTCTAAAGGCTAGTTCAAATTGGTGCATTTGCCAGAGCGAATGTTGAAAAATGCGTAACAAATCTGTCTTTTAGATAAAAATTTAAGCGACAAATCATCTACAAGGTCAAACTAATAGCGATCGCCAATCAAAGCCAGCATCGCCCATAGCCAAAAAGAAGGGATTCAAAAGACTTTCTTGGGTATTGCAGCGCAAAGGTTGGAGATTATCTGCTCGCACCACTTTGCCACCTGCCGCCGTTAAAACGGCTTGCGCTGCGGCTGTATCCCACTCGCATGTAGGCGCTAAGCGAGGGTAAAAATCGGCGCGGCCTTCGGCTATCCAACAAAACTTGAGCGAACTGCCCGCATTGAGCGGATTCAATGGCGCGGGCCAGCGCGATTGCAGTTTGGCGACTAGGGCAGTCTGTTCCTCTGAGCTGTGGCGCAAGCTCATAAGCACATCCAAGCTTTCACGATGAGCAAAACGCTGAGCGACAGATCGAGTGTGTAAATCGACGTGTTTAACCCCGTTCAGATATTTTTCTGCATGAGTAAGTTGATCCGCAGCGATAGATTTATCCACGCCAACATAGGTTTCATCCGTCACCGGTACATGCACTACTCCCAGTACCGGTACACCAGCCACCACCAACGCGATATTAACCGTGAACTGACCGTTGCGGGCGATAAACTCTTTGGTGCCATCGAGCGGGTCAATGAGCCAGTAAGTTGACCATGCTTTGCGCTCGGCAAAACTCAGCAAGACCGACTCTTCAGAAAGCATGGGCACATCGAGCAGCGTGGGCAGCTCGCGGGCGATAAAGTTATGCGCAGCCAAATCGGCAGCGGTAAGGGGGGAATCATCACTTTTGGTTTGGATATTGGCGGTTTCTGGGGCGCGGTAAATCGCCAAAATCGCCTCGCCAGCAGCGCGGGTAATGGCGATGAGTTGGGTGGTGAATTCATCATCTACTGTTTTTGATAGCGGTATTTTTTGGTTCATAGTGATTTGTATTTCATGGGTCAAAACGGGCTCATAATGCACATGCATAAAATTATTGCCAAAATTTCAGATGAAAATCTTTAGTTTAGACATCTTCGGCCAATGCCGGACATTGGCTTATGAGGTTTGCGCTTACCATCTGACGGAGTGAGGCCGGCTATTTGATTCGTCGTCATAAGCCAAGGAGGCTTTGTAGGTAAGCGCTGCCTTATCTGATGCTACGTCGTAGTTCCAGATATGTGTAACATTGCCGCTCGAAAAAGCAATTAATGCAATCGCATCTCCACTAGCAATAATTTTTAAAGGGGCAGCAGCACCATTGTTTCGATCATACAGCGTGCCGTAACCTTCAAGCTTTTCGGTAATTGGTTTGCTATACAAGTAATCTCCATCTCCATTGAAAACAACTAGCCCTCCAGCCCAGCCCATATAACGGTCTAATTTTTTATCATAAAAAATGGAGTTGATGTCATTGTTCTGAGCTGAGTGAGCGTCTAGCCACACATTTTTCCCGGGATGATATCGATAAAGATATCCCTCTCCCCCCAGAGTTATGAGTGAGAGCAAGTTCCTTTTCGTATCGTAAGTAATATCTGTATCCCAAGAAATTCTAGGCAAGCTTTCCGGTGGCACCGATGTGCTCAACTTGGTGCCAGTTTGGTTAAATTTTTCGATCTTCCCGCTCCGCAGTTTATAGATAGAGCCATCTTTGGGTGATACCACTGTGCCTCGCTGTACGTAGGTGTTTTTTGTAGAAACCTTCGGCCCGGTTAGTGTCCATTCAACAGGCTGGTTATTCACATCTAACAGTTGAAAAGAAAAATTCTTTATAGGTTTGGCGGTAGCTGGCCAATCCAAACTCAATTTATTTCTATTACTTTTATTGATGGTTTGAACACTTACACTCTGGGGAACTCTATAGTTTCCGTTAAAATAATCTACATGGTTAATAGCTAACAGTCGATTTATCTCTATCAGTATTTTCTTGAAATTTATATTGTCTTCTTCATACGCGTATGGAATTTTCACAGTGAATAGCGGCACTTTTATATTGGATGACACTTGCTGTGTTTTGTATCCACCTACCAAAATGGCGTTTATTTTGGTTGTCGGGGTTACATGTACTTTCCAGAGAATGGATTCGTAGGATGACAAAACGAGAATTACATTTGAGCCAGGTCTATCAACATTAATAGTAGCGCTGTCGCCTTCTGGCTCATATCCGGAAACGAGCACAACTTCAGCGTCCGTACCAAGGCTTGCCTCCGGCTCGCCCGCATAAGTGCTTAAAAGGAACTCTTCCTCAGCGGGATTCTGTGATGCCTGCGATTCAATATAATCAATTCTCTTCCGATATATTTCTTCAAGGCATTTTATGTCCTCACATTTCTCCCTCGTCTTCATCAACCAGATGATTTGATCTTTAACTATTTCTGTTCTTATTTTTTCATTAAAGGTTGCAGCATCGAATTTTTTGTCCAGCTCGGAATCCAGAGCGCTTACCTTAGCGTTGGAGCAGATCATTTTTTCAATAGCGGTATCCGCTTTACTGCAATCGAAGCTTGCGGAGAAACAGTTTTCAGAGCACAGAATTGCTGCCCGCGTCAAAAATTTCGTTACTTTCATTGTAGATCCCTGTAGGTATTTTGTGGATTTGATTTCCTAGTGGTGCTGTTTTCTAAGGTTTTCATCGAGATTTCTAATATTGATGGTGCACCTTCTCCTTGTACTAATTAAGCAACGGTTTGCTAAGCTAATTTTAGCTATCAGCATCTAACCACACCTTTCGGCCATAACCGGACGGTCAGTTTTTTCTATGAATCCTACTTCTCATTCCAAAGCAGACTGTCAGCTTTGCTAATTCTTGTATCTTCCCACACCTATTAGGATCACGCTATACAGATCCCTCAGGAGGATCTGGAAATGAACACTACAACATTAATTTCACATGCCGAACCCTGAAATAAAGGAAAGTTGATCGGTCAAAAGCTCCCGCTCAAAAATTAAAGACATTTGGGCTATTCGGGTCAGGTTACAGCTCGCAAAGCGCATACGAGAACTTGCGCTTTTTAATCTAGCAATTGATAGCAAACTGCGCGGTTGTGATCTCGTAAAACTACGCCTCACGGATATTTCGCATGGCGGACGCATTTCAGCGCGTGCGCTGGTTATGCAACAAAAAACACATCGTCCTGTTCAGTTTGAAATTACTGAGCAAACACGGAGTTCGCTCAGCGATTGGATAAAGCTGGCGGGCATTACGCTATCAGATTTCATATTTCCCAGCCGTATCCATAAGTCACCGCACATTACCACTCGGCAATACGCACGCATAGTAAGGCACTGGGTCACTGAAATAGACCTCGATCCTGCAAATTATGGTACACATTCTATGCGCAGAACCAAGGTCACTTTGATCTATCGCCGCACGAAAAATATTCGGGCTATTCAGCTGTTGCTCGGCCACACTAAAATTGAAAGTACCGTGCGCTATTTAGGTATTGAAGTCGATGATGCATTGGAAATGGCAGAACAAACTGAAGTATGAGGGCTACATACACCCAGAACATATCCCACTAATTTCAAGCGACTCAGCCTTAACAGTAAAACCGGCTTTATCTGCCAACTTCCGAAGCTGCTTCGAAATCTGAGCATCACAAAACTCCATAGCATTACCGCAGTGTTTGCAAATCAAGAAATAGCTTTGCTGATTATGTGGGAGATGCGGTGTTGGGCAACCCAAAAACGCATTAAGGCTTTTAATTTGATGGATAAATCCCTGCTCTAATAAAAAGTCTAGGGCGCGATAGACTGTAGGTGGAGCCACTCGCTTAGCCGATACTGCTGACACCATTTCTAAAATAGTGTAAGCCCCAATAGGACGATGACTTTGCCAGATTAACTCAAGCACCTGTGCGCGAGACTCGGTTAATCTGACTCCTCGCTGAAGACAAATACTCCGAGCAGTATCCATCGCAGACTGAATGCAATGGGTATGATTATGGTGATTGAAAGTTGTAGCGTTTATTTCCATTTCTCGAGTTCAACCTTAAGTCGCTTGAGTAAGACCCTTGTTTAATGCGCGTTTATAGGCAACAAATGCGGGCAATGCTCCCAACAATAAGGCCAACAAAATAACTAAGCCTGCACCTAAAAATGTATAGGAATGGAAGGGATTTATAGAAACAAACAGCCCAAATTTCTGCGCTAAATAGCCATGCGCGGCAACCAAAACGAGAGATAAAACTGCCGCGCCGAAAATTAATGCACTGCTCACAACAAGTAGCACCTCTAACTCGATCAACATAAATAAATAGCGAGCACTAGCACCCAGTGAACGTAAAATAGCAATTTCATGTTGACGTTCATTCATTGCCGCCAGCAGGCTAGTCGTCATTCCCAGAAGTGCAGCCACGAGGACCAGCACTGATATAACGGCTAATAAATTCTCCACCATCGCTAACATTTGCCATAATTCGGTTAAGGCAACACCGGGCAAAATTGCTTGCAAGGGTTCATCCGCGTATTCATTGATTTGCTGCTGCACCGCAAAAGTCGTGCTGCGTGATTTCAAGCCAACGAAAATGGCTGTAATGGCTGTGGGTGTTAAATCTTGCTTAATAGCTTCTTCGGCGCTGATCTTTTGGTTTGATTGCACTCCACTTTGCCAACCCAAATGTATAGCTTCTATAGCGGCTAAACTGAGATGAACCGTTCGATCAACGGGAGTTCCAGTAGGCTGTAAAATTCCACTCACCGTAAAGGGCTTGTCATCATGTTTTGACAAGGTGATATCACCGCTGCCATGAGCAACAATTATTTTATCTCCCAAGGTATAACCTAATTTTTGTGCAACCTCTGCACCTAACACAACATCATAAACGCCTTCAAAAATCTTTCCTTCTGCAAAGGCTAGATGTTGCTTTTGTCCAAATTGATAGTGAGCGAAATAGGCCTCATTGGTACCGAGTACACGATAACCATGATGTGAATCACCCAACGAAATGGGTATGACCCAATCTACCGCCGAATGCTTTTCTAGTTCTTGATAACTTTGCCAGGTAATATTATTGGTTGCGTTTCCGATACGAAAAACAGAATAGAGTAATAAATTAACCGTACCTGAGCGCGCACCCACAATTAAATCTGTACCTGATAATGTTTTACTAAAGCTTTCTTTTGCTTGATTTCGTAAATGATCAATCCCGAGCACCAGTGCAATACTTATCGTGAGTGATACCAGTGTTAGCAATAGAGTGATGCGTCTATTCCACAAGCTCAACCCCGCTAATTTTATCAACATTGTGCAGGCTCCTGAATGTGTTCGGCTGCTAATATTCTCATGTCGAGAGAGCGCGAAAAAAAGCGGCTCAAGGTTTTATCGTGGCTAACAAATACAACAGTGGCGTTGACAGCCCGAGCACTGGCAAACAACAACTCGATAAAAGCATCGCGATTATCGCTATCCAGCGCAGAGGTAGGCTCATCGGCAATAATAATGTCAGGTGAATTAATCAGTGCTCTCGCTATGGCAACACGTTGCTGCTGTCCAACACTTAAATGTTGCGCTTTTTGATGCAGCAGCTCGCTCAAACCTAAAGAGCTTAAAAGCCCTATTGCTTGCTGTTTTGCATTATGTTTATTTTGAATAGCAAATTCGGCGCGCAATAACAAATTATCCAACACACTAAGATAGGTGATGAGATTAAATTGTTGAAAAATAATGCCCATGTGCTGAGCACGAAATTTATCGCGTTGCCGTTGCGATAAACCTGTAAGCGATTGACCCAATATCTGCACATCACCTTGCTGGGGAATATTAATACCCACCAAAAGGTTCAATAAACTTGTCTTCCCCGAACCAGATGCCCCATATAAAAATAAATGCTCGCCTCGCTCAACGCGAAAATCGCCAATATTCAACAAAGGCTTATCATCCCAACCAAATTTTACATTTTTCAGTAATATTGCTGGCAAAGCGTTTTTACTTTGTTCCATAATGAATCAGACACTTAAAGAATGTGGAATAACAATTCGTGAAAAAATACATTACTGTTTCAATACTCATCATTGCATTAATGTTGTCAAACAGCCATGTCTTTGCGAAGGAAAATATAACACCGACCCTGCTCAGCAATAAAAGCATTGCACCGCACATTATTGAATGGACGGACTTGATGCCAGAAGAAGATTTGAAGCTTCTGGAATCAATGACACCTATTGATCACGACACACTAAGCAAGCAAGAACTCGCACAAGACAAAGCGACTAAAAATACTTCCTTACGCCCCAGAAACTCAACCAGCAAATTTGAAAATACTGTAAGCTCTAGAGCATCATCAACAAACAACCCAAAAAAACGCACCTATAAAGATGTACTTAATTCTTATGAAGTGCGGCCTGAATTTAACAACAAAAAAATTAAAATCGCGGGCTATGTTGTACCACTTGATTACAAGGATAAAAATATTGTTACTAGTTTATTCTTGGTGCCATACTTCGGTGCGTGCATTCATGTTCCGCCTCCACCGCCCAACCAAATCATTTATGTACGTATTCCAAACGGTATAAAAATCACTGAAATTTACAACCCGTTTTGGGTAACCGGATCTTTACGGATTGAAACAACCGAAAAAGAAAATGGTGCTTCTGCTTATAGCCTAGATGCTGAAACTGTTGCACCGTACATAGAAGAATAAAAAACTCTTCTGTCTGCAAAGGCCATAAATGAGTTACTGTAATGACGAAAAAATATTTGTTGGGATTGGCTGCCATGGTGCCCCTCTATTTTTTCGTAATTCAATTATCTGAAAAGAGCACCAAACCTTTAATTCACACCAACAACACAGAACCACGCACTATCGAATGGGTTGACCTAATGCCCAACGAGGATTTAACTTTCGCTGAGTCTACAACGGCTAACCCACCCAAAGCTGAACCCCCTATTGAGCCACCCATCGAACATCATTTACCTCAAAGCACTAACAATAGCCGCTTTGAAAAAACCTTAACTGACGCAATAGCTGAAGCGAAAAAGCCTGTTAAAAGTCCGTTAAAAGCGCTAATTCGCTCCTACACTATTCGTCATGAATTTAACTACATTAAAATAAAACTAGCAGGCTACATTGTTCCACTTGAGTTTAACGAACAAAAGATAACTACCGCTTTCTTTTTAGTTCCTTATTATGGAGCCTGCATTCATGTTCCGCCTCCACCACCCAACCAAATTATTTATGCTCGCATTCCACAAGGGATAAATATTAGCGACATATACAATCCATATTGGGTAACAGGGATACTAAAAGCGGAAACAACAACTAAAGAAAATGGTGTATCTGCTTATAGTTTGGATGCCGAAAGGGTTACAGAATATACAGAGCACTAAGATCCCATGATCTACTCAAAAGATAGCTCTGTGTTTTCCTTGGTCAATTCGGCTGCCCCTTGTTTATTCTGTGAAATCCAACTAGCTTGAATTTTTTGCAAATGCACAATGTAAGAAAATAGTTGTACAGATAATTGCTTCAAATATTCAGGATGCTTACATGTCCATTGGTAATCTATATCCATATCTGCATGCGCACCCACGCTCGCTTTTTTATCCAACAAGGCTGTCTCTACAACACCATTAACTAACTGACATTCGGCGCTTTTTGGTAATGGGAATAAAGCATCGGGATTTTGTAGGTGACGCAATGTTTGATTCAGCGCAGCTTGTTCATCAGCACTTGTAGCAGGATGCTCAAACCCAACCGCATCCATCCCAGGAATACTCATGGTGATATTCAATTGCGTATTTTCTAATACAACACTCATTGAAGCTGCACCATGCACATGCGCACCTACTTCACGGTGCGCTGATTTATCATCATGCTCTTTGTGCTCGTGCTCCACCTCAGGAATTTTAACAGTCACAAGAGATGACGGCGTTGCTAAAATAGCCTCTGGTTCCGATGATTTACTGCATGCTGTACATAGCGCAACGCACAGCACAAAGATCATAAGGTTTGACATTTTATTATTAAGCCTCTTCTGAGTACCAACTTGGAAATGGATCGGCCAACGCCTTCCAATAATCTTGCCCTTTAAGCATTTCTTCATCAGTCAACAAGCAGGCATCTAACTCGGCAATGAATTTTTCTTGATGCATATTACGCCCAATAAATACTAATTCCTGACGCATATCGCCAAACGGCTCCACCCATTTTTCCATAATGTATTCAACTTGTTCTTTATCGTCAGGCCACCTGTCTTTAGGCACAGCTTTCCAAAACATGCCTGCGGCACCGTGTTGCGCTATGCCACCGGCTTGACTCCATTGACCTGCATATTGAGGGCGACTCGCAAGCCAGAAAAAACCTTTTGACCGCAACAACTTCCCACTCATTTCAGGACTGGCAAAAAAATCATGGATTTTTTGTGGGTGAAAGGGTTTACGTGCGCGATAGACAAAACTGCTGATGCCGTATTCTTCTGTTTCGGGTGTATGCTCGCCGCGCAATTCTTTTAGCCAACCGGGTGCCTGTTGGGCTTTTTCGAAATTGAATTTCCCCGTATTCAATACTTTATCGAGCGGGACATTGCCTTTTGCCATGGGAATTATTTCAGCGGTTGCATTTAATTTTCTGAGTACCGCTTTGAGTTCTTGCAATTTTTCTGCGCTGATTAAATCGGTTTTGCTAATTAACAACACATCACAGAATTCGATTTGGTC
The DNA here is from genome assembly GCA_005801205.1 of Gammaproteobacteria bacterium. Classification (GTDB taxonomy): domain Bacteria; phylum Pseudomonadota; class Gammaproteobacteria; order Pseudomonadales; family Cellvibrionaceae; genus Cellvibrio. Next base: position 290 of record SYDJ01000054.1, on the reverse strand, counting down.
AATCAGTAAATCGGCCACATTACGTTCATCGTCTTCGCCAAGCGATTCACCGGTTTCTTGCAATGAATAGGCCTCGTAATAGTCGTCCAGAAAGTTGGCACCATCCACAACGGTGACCATGGTGTCTAAGCGCGCGACCTGAGAAAGGCTTCGGCCTTCTTCATCTTCAAAAGTAAAAGTTTCGGCTACTGGCAATGGCTCTGATATGCCGGTTGATTCAATCACCAAATAATCAAAACGGCCTTGCGCTGCCATTTTGTTAATTTCTATGAGTAAGTCTTCACGCAGCG
>SYDJ01000053.1 GCA_005801205.1 Gammaproteobacteria bacterium | reverse complement strand
CGCACGCAGGATTAAAGAATACTTTGAAGGGCGAGAGTATAAAGCGTACCCAGACCCCGGCAGCAAAGATGGTAAACCTTGGACGATTGGTATAGGGCACACTGGCTCTGAAGTGCATGAGGGGCTGGTTTGGAATGACGCGCAGATCGATGCAGCTTTTGCGAAAGACTGCGAGCGGTTTGAAAATGCAATTAATAACATGGTCAAGGTGACGCTTAACCAGTATCAATTTGATGCTCTTGTTTGTTTTGTTTTTAATATTGGCGCATCCGCATTGTTGGGGTCAACACTGCTACGTAAGCTGAATGAAGGTGATTACACCGGCGCAGCTAACGAGTTCACGCGCTGGTGCCGCAATGATGGCAAAAAAATGTTAGGGCTATACCGTCGCCGCATGGCCGAAAAACTTTTATTCGGCGGTGAGTCTGCAGAATTTGCAATTAATAAAGCCGCTAAAATCACAGCAATACCGGAGTAAGTATGGCGCAAAAAGCCATTTTCCAGCACCACTTTAGCAAACACAGGAGATAAAAATGCCAACTTTTACAATGAGCGGCGTAGTAAACCCAAGCACCGGATACCAGCCTTTGCGAGTTGCGATTGTTGGAACCTCGCTAATGCAACAAAACACATATGCAACATCATTGGGCGCCATAGGATGCTTTACGAGGTCATGGATCGATTGGGCATCCTTTTTCGGCAATGGCGCATGTGAGATATTTGACGTATCAGACACAACTGACTATCCGGGGTGGAGCGACAGAAAATTCATCGGCACAAACTTTGGAGTTTCAGGGCAAACGTGCGATGAAATTCTTGCGCGAATCCCGAATATTATCGCAAATAAAGCGCTATACGAAATAATCATTGTGGATATGGGCACCAACGACATGTTGTCGTTGACAAAAGAGGTCATACACGCAAAACGGATCGAAGCCGTTGAGCAATTAGTTGCCTCGGGCGCAAAAGTTGTTTTGCTAACTATTTTGGCGCGTGACATAACGTCATGGCCAAGCGGAAGCGCACAGCGCAAAAAGGCGAATTGGATTAATCAGAAAACGCACACCTACTTCAAAAACGCGACAAACGTGATTGTGCATGATTGGAATATGGATTGGGTAGATGTAAATAATGCCGACGGCATCCCTGTGGCCGCGTATTCTGACGATGGCATTCATTTTGCAACAAGGGGCGGCTATCGCGTAGGCAGAGGGTTGTGGGATCGCACTTTGAGCAAATTACTGCCAATTGGAAACAGTTTGGTCACCTCACCAGATGATAAATTTGACGCGACGGATAACCCATATGGCCTGCTTAATAGCAACCCGTTTTTTACGGGCACAAGTGGAACGGCAGGCACTGGCGTTACTGGAACTGTCCCGACCGGAATGACGGTAGAGCGAACATCGGGAAGCACTTGCACGGCGGTTGCTTCTATCGTAAGCAAAGGCGCTCACGGTGGAAACGCGGTAAGAATGACATTTACGCTTGGCGGAACAGCAGACGAAATTTTTTCGGTTCGGGTGACCGGATCGGACACAGCCCACACGCTTGCAGGAAAATGGGTTCAGCCATCCGTAACAGTTTCAACAAGCACAGCAGCTGACACGATAAAAGCCATAAAATTGGTGCTAATCGATCAAAGCAATACTAGCAATCGTTCTGAGACATTTAAGGAAATCGGCACGTTTTACTATCCAGCCGAGGCTATTTCGGAGGGGCAGATCATTGGCCGCCCGCTAAAGCTTGGTGCCGGATCAACAACCCTTAGAATTAGAGTTGAGGTGCATGTAAACGGCTCGGGCAGCGTTGCTCCAGTTGTAGATATTAGTAAGTTTGGCGTTAGACAAATCGATGTGCCGCAAATGTACCGGCCAGACGGCACTCTATTCACGGGGTAACTAAATGCCAACTATCACGAGTATAAACGCTGGCAGCCCCGTATCCGTTGGTCAGTCCGGCGTAGTAATTACGCACACAGGTTTTTCGGGTGCGATAACTAGCGTTACAACAGACAAAGCTGGGGTTACGTGCGAAATCGCGGGCGGCGATGCCAGCTCGACTACTGTAACGATAAGCACATGGGTAAACGGGGTGGAGTATCCTGCAACTGATGCAAGCGTATTATTTACATGCACAGTTGGCGCAGAAACCGCATCAGCATCGCAAACGCTCACAAAACCCGCAAACTATGCTCAAGTTGCTTTTTGGGGTGCGATTACAGACGAGCAAAACCTAATAGGCAAAAATCTGCAGGATCAGGGGCACACGGTCGAGGGCGGAACGTTTTACTACCGAACAGGGCAGGTTACGCCACTCACTATCTACCCTAATACATCTTGGATAGCAGACGCAGCGGGCGGAGCATTTAACGCTACGTTTATCCCGCTAACGGGCGCAACAGCTGGAAATGCGTATTTGTTTGAAGTGACTTTGAATAACATTACAGGGCTTGGTGGCTTGTCAATAGCAGGCGTTAGCGTAACTGGGCTATCTAACAGCGGCCTATCCGTTTCAGGCTTGTAAAAAATGCCCGCACATGGCGGGCTAGTGTGCTGGGGGAGTTAAACCAGCGAGGGGTATAAATGCATCTTACAGTTGTTAAGTATTTAGCGCCAGTTGTTTTGGTTGTTTTGGTTGGTTTGTTATGGTGGCGATATGACTACATCGCAACACAAAACGAGCGATTAAAAATCGATTTGAGCGCTGCAAATGCTCAGATTGAGCAATCACAGGCAACAATCATTAAAGAGCGCCAAAACGCAGCAGAAGTGGCTTTGCGGGCGCAAAAATTCTACGAACAAGAGGCAAAAGACAATGAAGAACTTGAAAAGTGGCGCGCTTGTTATGCTGATAAGTCTTGCTGGCCTCGGGTGCGCGTCAAAACCAGCTGCCCCAGCGTGCCCAATTCCTCCACCAATGCCGGAGCATCTGAAGAAAGCACCGCCGAACTTGGAGAAGACGCTGGACGAAATATTTTACGGCTAAGGGCTGAGATAAAACAGACCATGCGATTAGTCGATGGATTGCAGGCTGAGCTAATCGCTCGCTCATCTCAAAATTACTGCAATTTGAGATGAATTGTAAATATACGGCCTACCCATCTTTTTACACAAAACTCGCGTAAGTTGTTGAAAAATAACGTGGCGCTTTGCGTGAAAAGCGGCCTAGGCCGTTTATTCCGCTGTTAGAAGTTACCACTAGCAGGCTTTCTGCCTTGCTCTATTGCGCTAAGCTCACTGGATTCAATTCCCATTCTTTTTGCGGCATCGTGTAGCAATTCACCACGTTCAATCCTAATTTTTCTGAGCGCCTTACCATTAATAATCCATTGCGCCATTTCGTCAGGAACAACTCCTGTACTTGAGCAACGAAAACAGTCACTATCTTGTTTCCAGTACCCGCTGCACATTCCAGTTCTTTTATTTATCCCTGTGTTGTAATGAACAGGGCCGCCGTTTCCACTACCTTTGCAAGTTGGGCATATCACTTCGGTTACTCCTTCTAACAAGTCGCTCAAACACCACTTCGCTTCGCTACGTTCGACAGCCTTACGGCTGCGGTTTAGCTCGGCGTTAAATTTGTTTGCCTAATCTTTTAGCTGCGCGCTTTTCGCGTTTGGCTTGTGCGGCAAAAATTGCTTGGCTTTGCTCGTCTTGTGTTTTTGAGTTTCTGCCCGTTGGTTTGTATTCTCTGCGCGGGGATTCAACCAT
>SYDJ01000052.1 GCA_005801205.1 Gammaproteobacteria bacterium | reverse complement strand
GGCGTAAACGCGCTGAATCAAACGCAACTGATCATCGCTGTCTAAAATCTGGAAGTTTTGCGGCAGATTGGCGTCTTGCCAATGCGCTTTGAGAATACGGTGGGCGATACCGTGGAAGGTTCCTACCCACATATTTCGCGTATTGACGTGTTTATGCCCCGTGGTTAATGAAGAGTCAGAGAAGAGTTCATCCAAACGCGCACGCATCTCCCGCGCGGCTTTATTGGTAAAAGTCACCGCCATAATTGAATAAGGCGAAAGCTGCTCCACCTGAATCAACCAAGCGATGCGATGCACCAGCACGCGAGTTTTACCGCTGCCAGCCCCCGCGAGAATAAGCTGATTACACGCCGGCGCAGATACCGCCTCGCGCTGAGCGTCATTGAGGCCTTGCAGGAGATGTGAGAGTTCCATGAGCATTTACACTAGGATGGGAATGGCGTGAATTCTACTGGCTAAATGTACATATTGCTATGAGGAAGAAATACAAAGGTTACTGTAGAACTATTCAACTGGGAGTCGTCATCCTCGCGTAGGCGAGGATCCAGTTTTTCGCTTTTTAAAGCAAGGACAGCACAATCAAAGGCTGGATCCCGCCTTCGCGGGGATGACGACTCCCAATTTGACTCAATAAGACTTCGTCGGCTGCGGCAAATCTGGCAGTACGGGTGCCGATAACTGCAGCGCGGCTTGGTAAACCTCCATACTGCGTTGCGTGTCACCCAAGCTATTTAGCAAACGCGCCAATTCTGCAAAGGTTTCTGCATTTTGTTGTACCGCTAAACTGCGCTGAAAATAATCGCGCGCTAAACCCCAGAGGTGATTGCGCAAATTCAAGCGGCCAAGGGCGCGCAATAAATTGGCGCTCTGCGGATAATATTTTAACCACGTCTCAGCCGTGCGAATAACTTCAGGCAGATCGGCAACGCGCAACAGGCCGTATAAATCGATCAAGCTATCATCCCAGGTTTTACCCAAGGTTTTACGCAACATCAGTTCCGCTTCATGATCGTGTAAATTATCAATCAAAGCTTTGGCATAAGCGCCAACCACACGCGGTACGCGCTGTTGATAGCTAGGGATTTTGCTCCACGCTTTACGCAATTCATGCAAGCGATCTGACAACGCTAAACGCTGCGCCGATTCGCTAGCAAACTGCAGTTGACCAATTGCGATAAAACCTTCCATTTCCAAGGTATCGGCAACGGAGCAAATTTTGTATTTCTTAATCATTGGAAAAAGCGAACCGAGTGCAACCCAATCTTGGCGCGATTCATACAACTCGCGCAAACAATTAAGCACTAAGTGATTTCTAGGCGCTTTAATTTGCAGGCCGACTAAAATGGTTTTGGCTTGCTCATAGCGGCCACTGCTCATTTCCATTTTGGCTTGGGCAACACCAATAGGCACCGCAAAGCTGGCGTATTTTTTTTGTGCATCGTTCAGAATTTTTAAGGCATCTTCTTGATCACCCAATTCATAACTCGCGCGCGCAGCGGCTAAATAATTCACCAAGGGCGATTCCACTTTGCTGGCCGTGCGCATTAATTTTTTGCGCGCTTGCAACCAATCACCGGATAGAAAATCGATTAGGCCGCTGGCCGCTCGTTTGCTCGCGCGCTCAGTGGTACCAAATACAAAAAAATCCGTAAGGCGCTGCGCCAGCGACCAGCCAACACGCACAAAGCGCGTGAGCAACCACCAACTCAGCGCAACCGCCAAAACCGCAAAGCACGCAAACCACAAACTTGTTTCCAGCGATTTTTGACCGAGAATTACCAGCACATAGCCTGCATCCGGCAGAATTACGCCCATTCCCCAGAGTGCCAGCAAGACCGCTAATAAAATAAAGACGATCAGTTTCTTCATTGAGCGCCTCCGTGGCGACTAAAAGCCAAGCGATCCTTTTGACGCAAATACTCTTTCACCATAGCCGCAGAGCCGGTGAAATCTGGCAGCGGTTGTTGCACATTACTTTTCTTTAATTGCTCTAAATCATTGAGCACAATTTGCGCTTGATCGTTGAGCGGATAGTAATCGCGAATCCAATTTTGGGCCTTATCCAAACTCGCCTGATAAACATGTTGCTCTTCGCGCAGCAAACCAATTTGCGCCTGCTCTAACATCAAGCGCAAGTTTTGTTTTAAATACATTTGATCTTCCGGCGGCAAAATTGCATCCACTCGGCGGCCTTGATCGCGCACGCGTACATAAATGCTGAGCTTATGCCAAACGTTTTTACCAACACGCTCTACACGCTGCCAAAAGGTTTGTGCTTCTGGCTCATCGCCCTCTTCCATAGCGGCAATCGTTTCTTCATCTTCTTCAAACAGCGGTTCGATTAAGGGGAGGTTTTCAATTTGTTGAGTGATCGCCAAGAGCTGTAAATAAATACCTTCGCGATCAACTTTGCTCGCCAATTTAAGCGCTTCAATTTCTTCTGTTAATTTTTTGCGCGCCGTAAACAAATCAGCATTTTGCAGCTCAGCCAGAATGCCATTGGCCGATTGTGCTAAAGCCAAAGAATTAGTTGCTTCGTGTTCCATCAAAATGCGTTGGTTGGCCATGCGCAATAAATAATCGACTTCGGCGAGCTTCCAATCGTCGCGGCTCATATTAGTCAGCCCCAAGACTTTTGAGCTGGTGCTATCTAAGCGCTGAGTTAATTCTGTTACATCGCCTTGCAGTTGTTTCGATTGTGCCGCTAAGTCTTCTGCAAACTTTGCCTCCAATGCTTTGCGCTTGGTTTCATTCGCCGCCGCTTGTGTTACCAATGCATGTTGCAATTTTGTAATGGCGTGGTATTCGTACCATAAAAATGCAGAGACACCCGCGATTAACACCAAGAGCACTAGCGCAACCCATAAACCTAGGCGTGATTTTTTCACAGCAGGTCTCTTCGTTATAGTTGCAGTTTGCGTTTCATCAACCTTGGTTGAAGTGGTCACATCACTCACAGTTTTACACCTTTTTTGCTTGCTATTTGCGTGCGTTTTGAATCGACTAGCGTGCTGGCTACACTATGTGTTGTCGCTGGCAGCTAGGTCGATCAGTCCTTGCAACATACTCGCTTCTGTTGCGTTCTGTGCGGCAAACACATGAATAAAGCCAGCGGCTTCTGCCAATTCTAAAATGCGCTGGCTGGGTACCAGCAAATAAATTGTCGTCATAATTGCGCGCGCATCGAGCGCTAAGTCACGCAATATTTTTTGTAAATTTTCGAGCGCTTCTCCGCTGTGCAGCACCCATACTAATTTATCGCCTAAGCGTGAATTACTGACAGACTGCGACAAAATAGCGGCGAATGTTCTTAGCGAATCACTGGGCAAAATCCGCTCATACAACTCGCAATAGCTTACCTGCGCTCCACGAGCACTTAAGACTTCGCCGATATGTGGGCGACCGCCTATGCCTCGAAAAATAACAATTTTTTGGCCCACTACGTTTTGCAGCGCGGGCGATTGCAACAAGGTTTCACTGGTCATTGCGCCGGTTTGGGTTTGTGCCAAATCCGTTACCTTAGCGCCACGCTCTTGCAATTGCTTTGCTGTTTTTTCGCCCACGGCAAAAAAATCTATCCCTATTGGCAATTGCGGCCAGTAGGTATCTATCCATTCAAAACCGTGCTCAACCGCATTTTGGCTCACAAAAATCGCTTTGCGATATACGTCCAAATCCAGAATACAGTTTTTAATCGCCTGAATCTGTGCGGCTTCTGACACAGGTACAATTTCTAACAAGGATGCCACAGTTGTATTGGCACCCAAATCACGCAGGCGTGCAGCCCAAGGTTCGGCTTGCGCTTTGGGGCGGGTGACAACTATGTGGAAACCGCTTAAATCGCCCATCACATCATTCTGCCGCAGTTTGGTAAACCTCAGCGAGAATCTTATCGGCACCAGAAGCTAAGAGTTTATTCGCCAAGGCGATGCCCATTGCTTCACCATCATTCACGCCGCCACGAATATCATCGCGCAACATGCGCTCACCGTCGGGTGAGCCGACTAATCCACGCAGCCACAAACCGTCGTCAGTATGAATAGCGTAGCAGGCGATGGGCACTTGGCAGCCGCCCTGTAAATGGCGATTCATAGCGCGCTCGGCAATCACTTGTTGCGCTGTTAACTCGTGGTGTAGCGGCGATAACAGCTCTTGCGTTGCATCGTCTGCCATACGGCATTCAATACCCACCGCGCCTTGGCCGCCCGCAGGCAGCGAGAACTCCACACTGATAAATGAGCGAATACGCTCTTCTAGCTCTAAACGGATCAAACCGGCAGCGGCAAGAATAATCGCATCGTAATCTCCGTTATCCAGCTTTTGTAAGCGCGTTTGCACATTGCCGCGCAGGAACTTTACGGTTAAATCGGGGCGCGCCGCCAGCAATTGGCATTGGCGACGCAAGCTTGAAGTGCCCACCACACTACCGGCGGGCAGCTCATCGAAAGTGTTGAAGTGGTTAGACACGAACGCATCGCGGGCATCTTCACGCGGGCAAATAACGGATAAGCCCAAGCCTTCAGGAAATTCCATAGGCACATCTTTCAGAGTATGAACGGAGATATCGGCTTGATTTTCAAGCAAGGCCTGCTCTAATTCTTTTACGAATAAGCCTTTGCCGCCCACTTTTGCGAGGGGAACATCCAGAATTTTGTCACCACGGCTGGTCATGGGCACCAGCTCAATCTGCAAATCGGGGTGGTGTTTTAATAATTCTGCTTTGACATATTCGGCCTGCCAGAGTGCAAGCAGACTTTTGCGGGTTGCGATACGGAGACGGCGAGGAGAGGCAGACATAAAGGGCTTCGCTGACAAAAAGAGGACTAAATTTCAGCGCGCATGATACCACTTGCCGAACAAATTTAGTCTTTATGAGCTGCATTTCTGAAAGCTAGCATCAAATGTTGTGCAAAAAGAAAATGGATTACCCGAAAACTTTGAGGTGACGAATAATCACCCCTTCTATGTGCTCGATACCGGTTGGGTTGACTCAGGTAATCTTAAACAGGGAATGAAGCTAACCAGTTACAAAAATAACGTCTTCGAAGTTAAATCTTTGACTCCGTTAGACCGCAGCCCTGTAACCTATAATTTTGAAGTAGCTGACTTCCATACATTCTTTGTGGGCAAGTCGGAGGTATGGGTTCATAATCAGGGATCATGTGATTGCTCAATAACGCCTCTCCCCAAATTTCCAAGTGTGGGTGGGCTGTACGATGACCTCTTAGCTAAAGGTTCAATCAAAACCGAAATTAATATTCTGAGAAGTCATGTCAATCCAGATGGTTCGCTGAAGGGTACGTACAATGATGGTAGACTCGGCGAAGAGCTAATGAAAGAAACGCTGGAGCGCATCACAGGCAAAAAATTTGTGCCTATCCAGAATGACAGTGGTCATGGGCCTGATGGTGTGTTTATTGATGAAAGTACTACGCCCGCCACTATTTATATTGCCGAAGCAAAATCGTCTGTTAATGGGGAGAGTGCAGCCAGAGCACCTGAAGGTACGCCTCAGGAACGATTGGATAAATGGATAAAAGATTTTGATGGGCCGAGATATGCGAATGTTGATGCGGCAACTCGGGCACAAATTGAATCATTAAAAACTGCATATAGAGCTTAATCGCCGGTTAAAGGTTTGTGGGTGCAAGTTGAGGTGCCCAAAGTCAATAGTTCTAATTTAAATCCGTTAGGCTTAACACTGAGCGCGTGGAAATAATGACAATGAATGAGCTTTATAATTCAATCGCTCCAAAATTTCGCTCGAGAAAAGCATTTGTGAAACAGATGGAAACAGCGCGTGCATCTATCTTGATGCGTGGAGATAGAGAGCGAGCTGATGGAAAAATTAATGCTTTTTGTTCATCTAATGAAAATAATGAAAACACTTTTATTCTGGCGCTAGTTGGTTTTAGTGATAACTCTCATCCGAATAAATATTTATCAGTTAGTAAATGTATTCAAAATAATACATGGGATCTTACCGAGTACAGAAATACTTGGATGCGCCTATTTATTGTTTATCAAATTGATTTTTTTAATTTCCAAAGAATTCATTTGGAACGACCTAAACCTGCAGGAAAAGGTTGCATTACTCTGCCTGTAGGCTTTGGTGACTTAGTTGCCATGATGGCCATTTTTGGTAATAGGAATTTGTTTGAAAACGCTGTTAATTTTTCGTTAGATGTTTTTGACGGAGGCTTCACAGGCGGCGCGATTACATACCTCACGCAGCTATTTATTTTGCGTTTAAGCGAGCATTTTCTAGGCTACCCTCCGCGTGATTGGCTCAACCATAAACACTGGGGTGTAGACCCCCGTGAACAAGAGCCTTTGTTTGCCGCCTTGTGGGAACATTGGGAAGATACAGATACGTCCGTTCTTGAACCCCTACTTGTGCAGTTGTTAAATCGCCACACTTATCAAGCTAGCCGCAACAACAAAGACGGCGATCGTGATTTTGAAGGTCATTCAGAGCAATTTCCTATGGAGTTACAATTTATTTATCGCCTAAGGGAGTGGCGTGGTTTAACCAATCCTGCAATAAAACATCGCCTCACAGAACCGCCTTTTGATGTTTTGCCCGAACCGATGCAGGAATTAATCTTTGATGAGCAAACCATTCAGTTTATGTCCAAAGTCAGAGCCTCATTTCCCGATTTTGATGCCGTGATCAACAGCGCCAGAACCCGCGATTGGAAAATGCTGTTGTAATCAATCAGTAAAAAGGTCAGATTCTATTGATTAGGCACTTCGCACTTCTGACAGTAGCTCAGGGTGTCCATCTAATATTTTCAGTAATTTAACCAGCGCGAGGGGTGGCTTGGTTTTGCCCGTTTCATAACGTGAAAAAGCGTTTGCGCCACCACCAAATATTTCGGCAGCCTCTTTCTGATCAAGCTGCAAGCGTTTGCGCACAGCAACAATAAAATGGGGGTCAACAATGGCAGCGTTTACTTGCTTGTGAAAGCTCAACATCATATCCATTGTGCGCTGTGATTCTTGCGCATCAAGAATGGATTCACCGCAGGCGGTACAGTAATCACCCGTTACTGCGGGCAATAGAGTTGATTCACCTTTGTAGATGTAGGTTTGATCGCGGGTATCATGCACCAGTTCGGCGGCACCACAAGTAGGGCACTTCATAACTACAACTCCTTAAATGAAACAATTAATACATCATCAATAACGGTTAATTTTAAATAAACGTCACCCTGTGCAGTGCTTGGTCGATACACGTCCTGCCAGACTTTGTGATCCGTATGGGTAGTCATGCTCTTGTAGAAATCCGAGGTAGTGAGTTCTTTTAGGATTCCGCACATAGCGTCAAAGTCTATCCCCATTACGGCTGCACCTTGTCGAGCGCTTTGCGTTGAGCTTACACGCCCCGCATCAACTAACGCTTTTACGGTAGATAGGTTGCAATGTGGCGTTCTCTTTTCCATAGAACAACATTACCCTAGTAGGTTAAATTTGGCAAATTGGTTAATAGGTGATGCAGCCCACCTAACAGTATCATCCAACGAATATACGCATACAAAAACGCCAGAAGCAAGCTTCTGGCGTTTGATCGAGAACTAACTAAACCGAGGATTATTGACCGGCTTTTAGAAGATCCCAGTATTTTGAGTAGATTGCCATAACCTCATCACTCAACACCGAGTGGATGGTGCCACGGGCGAAATCATCTTTGGTTGGGAAAATCATATGATTGGTGCGCAAGGCTTCATCCAAAAGTGCTTGGCCCGCCAAGTTTGGTGCGGCGTAGCCTAAATCTTCAATAGCCGCTTTAGCGCTTTCTGCTCGCAACATAAAGTCGATGAATTTATGTGCAGCGTCTACGTTTGCAGCGCCCTTAGGAATAACAAAACTATCAATGTTGTATGCAGCACCTTCTTCTGGATACACAAATTGCACGTTTTTCATTTCTTTAGAGGCCATATATGCCTCACCATTCCAAATCGCACCAATACTGACGTTACCTTGAATTAACGGCAATTTAGGTGAGTCTGAGTTGAAGGTTTTTACATTGGGCAATAAGGCTTTTAGTTTCTCATAAGCACATTTGATTTCGGCTTCATTGGTGCTGTTGTCTTGGAAACCACATAAACGCAAACCTATGTAAAAGTTATCGCGCAGGTCATCCATTAACTCAATCTTGCCTTTGTACTCTGGGCGCCACAAATCGGCCCACTTGGTAATTTTAGTCGCATCTACAGCCTCACCGTTAATGGCAATACCGGTCACGCTAAACAGGTAAGGAACGCTGTATTGGTTGTTTAGATCGTAAGGCCTATTCAACAAAGAAGGATCTAAGTTGGCAAAGTTTTTCAGCTGTTCTTTATTCAGCGGTTGCAACAAACCTTCTTTGCCCATTTTCTCAACGTAATAGGTGGAGGGAACAACAACATCGTAACCCTTACCATCCAACAATTTTAATTTGGCATACATAGCCTCATTACTTTCGTAAGTGGCGTACTCAACCTCAATACCGGTTTCTTTTGTGAAAGCCTGCAGTGCAGACTCAGGTAAATATTCAGTCCAGTTATAGACCACTACCTTTTGCTTTTCGTCGGTAGCGACCGCAGGTGCTGGAGCAGCGCTCGTGTCGGCAGCTGGCGCAGCAGCCTCCTGCTTGGAGCACCCACTAATCATAAGTACTGCTAAAAATGCTAACCACTTTTTCATTTACTTTTCCTCTCGCAATAAAAGTTGAGAAACAATAACCAACACCAAAGATACCACTAACAAAGTCGTTGAGATCGCATTTACTTCTGGCGAAACACCTACACGCACCATGGAGTAAATCTTCAGC
>SYDJ01000051.1 GCA_005801205.1 Gammaproteobacteria bacterium | reverse complement strand
CTTCCGGTAAGTGGTCGTTAACGTCGGCGTACGTGAGGTAACCCTGCTCTTTACCGCGGGCTATCAGCTCTTTAATACGAGATTGTTTTTCTTGAGCGTCATCAGACATTAATTAACCCTGTCAAACGTGAGTGAGAAATGCAAAGCGCGGGATTATAGCGCAATTGAGCGTGTGGATTCTAGCGAACTACCCATTAGTTGAGATAGGAATAGGTTCTTGAGACCTTAATGGGGGCAATTTTGGGTTTTTTAAGGGCTTGGGGGAAGTTTATTTGCTAAAGCCGCGCGCACTAATTGATCCCGATCTTCTTTGCTGAGTTGAGTAAAGTCGGTGTTCTTGAGTTTTTCCAAGGATGTTGCAGTTTTTTTTGCGCTTTGCTGGCGATGCAAGGCTTCTAGGCAACCTTTAAAGGCAGCTTCGCTATCGTAATCGGCTTTTGCGGCCTTATCTTCACGTGTGGCCGTTAAGGCGTTGGCGGCTTGGAGTAAATCGCTACCGGCGATTTTAGCTAAACGCTCAGTCGCTTCCTCACCGTAAATGCCTCGCCAATAACCAATTAAATGCGAGAGGTTGTAGTGCGGGCGCTCATGCAACACTTTAAGCAGGCGGCCAAGCATTTGGATGTCGGCGTCGCTATTTTCCAGCCAGGTATCGTGATTGGCTTCAAGTGCTGCAAGCGTGGGTGTGGCGACCAGTAGTGCGACTGCCTTTTGCGCAGGCGTCATGAGCATGCGATTGCTGGTGCTATTCCATGGCGATACAGGTTGTTTGGCGACCGAGCGCGTGCTGTGGCCGCTGTAGTACTCTTCGTAATTGGGGGGTGGTACTTGAGTATCGTACTCGCTATCGTAATACCCTGCCGACCAGCCCGGGTCTTCGTCATGTTGATGCGGAATTTGAGCAGGCGCTGTTTGTGGTTGAATCGCTTGCTGGATATGGACTTGTTTTGGCTGTGCCTTGATGGGTTCCCGCTGAGTCGGTTTTGCGGGTTCCTTGGCAGGCTCGGGTTTTGGCTCTGGGTTCTTAACGGCTTCGAGAATCAAATCCTGCAGAATGTTGCGGCTTAAACCGGTGCGGGTCGCTAGGTTTTCAAACATCAATTCACGGAACACGCTTTTTGGTAGCTTATCCAGCATGGGCGCAGCGCGTTTGCTAAAGGTTGCGCGGCCTTCCATGGTGCGGATGTTCAAGCCTTCGGCGGCGGTATCGAAAAGCTGATCTTCTAGCGGTACGGCCATGGAAATCATGGTTTCAAATTTATCGGGGCCGATTTTGCGAACCAATGTGTCTGGGTCTTCGCCTTCGGGTAAAAACAGGAATTTTACGGTGCGGCCATCGGCCATGGTGGTGAGTGATGCATCCAGAGCGCGGCTGGCGGCGGCGCGGCCAGCTTTGTCGCCATCGAAACAAAACACCACTTCGTTGGTGTATTTAAAGGCTTTGTCGAGATGGTCTTCACCGCAGGCGGTGCCGAGGGTGGCAACGCCGTAGCGAATGCCAAATTGCGCCAAGCTCACCACATCCATATAGCCTTCAACCACTAATAGGCGCGGCAAATCGCGGTAGGCGAGGCGCGCCTCATAAAGGCCGTAGAGTTCTTGGCCTTTGTGGAAAACGGGAGTTTCCGGTGAGTTTAAATACTTGGGTTTGTCGTCACCCAGCACGCGCCCACCAAAGCCGATCACTCGCCCGCGAATGTCGCGAATCGGGAACATAATGCGATGGCGAAAGCGGTCGTAGAGTTTTTTATCTTGCTCGTGGTGAATCAACATGCCGCCTTCAATCAGCAGATGCTTATCTTCATCGTTACTCGCAAGCGCTTTAAGCAGGTTGTCCCAGCCTGGCGCAGCGAAACCCACACCGTAATCTTTGGCGGTTTTGCCATCCAACCCACGGCCTTTCAGGTAGGTGACCGCCATATGTTTGCTGGGGTGGTGGCGCAGCTGCTGCTGGTAAAACTCATCGGCCTTTTCCAGCAGGCTATAAATACTTTTGCGCTCTTGCTCGCGCTTAACTTGCGCTTCGGTTTGTACTTCGCGCGGTACGGTTAATCCTGCAACGCGCGCTAGAGATTCAATCGCCTCAGGGAAGCTGAGCCGCTCGTAATCCATCACAAATCCAAGCGCATTGCCGCTCGCGCCACAACCAAAGCAATAGTAAAACTGCTTTTCGGGGCTTACGGTAAAGGAGGGGGTTTTTTCATCATGGAACGGGCAGCAGGCGCTGTAGTTTTTGCCGGTTTTACGCAATTTGACGCGGCTATCCACCGTATCGACTATATCGATACGGTCGAGCAAGTCGTCAATAAAGCTTTGCGGAATCATGCCGGACATAAAAAGACGCTACCGTTTGGGGGCGGATAGTATCCGGTTTTTTGCTCCTGCATGTAACCCCTCTGGCTAGGAGGGGGTGTTTCAGTTTGTGTGCTGTTTAATCGTTGATGCTAAAAAGTCTTCGATAATCTTGAAGTGTTTTAGCGGTTAGCCTTGGGTGATAAATCTGTCGCGTTGGGTTTTCCAGTGCTCGCTGGCCCATGGGTTCCCGCCTTCAGAGCCTCCTAAGCCAACGATAAGGGGCTGATTATTTCCTGTTCCTATAAAGAGCTTGCTGCTGACTTGGCCATGGCGTTCAGGTAGTGCGGGCTTGCTGGAAAGCGCAACTGAGCAGGCGGCTATGGTGCTAATCAAGCATATGCCAAACGCAATTTTTAAAAAGAATGTAAGTGAGTGTTTCATTATTATTCAGCCTTCCCTGAATTTTGCCCTGAATGTTTTCTTCCCATACGCTTGTCGAGTTCGCGCTTCTCCCATCCCTTACCGAAAAATGCTTGAGTATCAAAAAGCTTTAATGCGCAGTAGGCGAGCCAAGATCCCCAGCCGAGCGCAAGGCCGAGTCCGTTGCGAATGCTGCCACCGTTAAGGTATCCAGCGAGACAAATGAGCGGGACTATAAGAAGGTAGGCTGCCAATTGCAGCACGAATTCGCGAACCTCACGGATATTTTTCAGTTCACGCTTCTCTTCCTCGCTTAATTTTGTTTCATCCACAATTTCGGGCACGCCTAAATCGGCAATATCCGTTTCAAAAACAGAAGCGAGGCACTTTAGGGTCTCGGTGGTGGCGGGCTTGCCTTTTTCTAGTCGCTGAATGGTTCGTTGGCTAAGGCCGCTGAACTCAGCGACTTGCGCTTGGGTCCAGCCCCGTTGGAGTCGTTTTTCTTTGAGCGACATAAAATTGGATTTCCTTGGTTAAGTTAACCTTACCTTAGCAAAATCGGCGATAGCTAGGATACGACATTGGGTGACTTGGGGGTGACAGCGTAGTAGAGCTGTGGTTTTTAATGGTTGCCGGAGTTGCAGTTGTCCAAATTTGATAAATATGGACATGCATGCTAAGTTCAATATGGATTAATTAGGAGGTATGTATGAATATCAGTTTCACCGAAAAGCAGCAGCAGTACATAGCTGCACAGGTTGGTGGTGGAGATTACCAAAATGCGAGCGAGGTGGTGCGCGATGCATTGAGGTTGCACGAGGTTTATCGTCATCGTGTGATTGAAGAGTTGCGTGCAGAAATTGCTAAAGGCTGGGATGGTGCAACCAGCGCTATGAGTGTTCAAGATATCGTCAAGCTAAAACAGCAAGTCGCGCGCAAGTAGGTCATGAAGGAAAATCATTATGGATAAGTGGACTTATGTGCTTTCGCAGGCGGCGGAAGAAGACCTAGGGAAGATTTTTGATTACACCCAGTTGGAGTTTGGGTTGGATCAAGCGATTCAATATCTTGCTGAAATGGAGCAGGTGATTTATCGGTTATGCGACAACCCAATGCTGGGCAGGGAGCGCAAAGAGATTCGCGAAGGGTTGCGTTCGATTCCCTATCAGAGCCACATCATCTTCTACCGAATATTGGTCAATCAAATTCGCGTAGTGCGTGTGCTGCATGCGAGCCGAGATTTGCCTCGGTTCCTGAAAGATACTTAGCCATCACAGGTATAAACTCCAAATTTCAGGCAGCAAAAAACCGCGATTCATTGGGTGAATCGCGGTTTTAGACATCATAAAGAGTCAAGGCATCACGTATTTCGCAGCGTTCAACCCGTTAGAGCCTTACGCGGTCTACCGGCTGGAACTTAGTACAGGCGAGTAAACTTTTTAGATTCGCGTTGAACCTTTTTAGCGTGGCGCTTAACTGCAGCAGCAGCGTCACGTTTACGAATAGTGGTTGGCTTCTCATAGCATTCGCGCGCGCGAACATCAGCCAAGATACCTGCTTTTTCACAAGCACGTTTAAAACGACGTAAAGCTACGTCAAAGGGTTCGTTTTCTTTAAGTTTTACTGAAGGCATGTTTTGACCTGTTTTGTTCTGAAAAATGATGTCTTGAGGATTCTCGTTATCGCCCCGTTTTCACGCTAAACGACAATGTATCCGAGGGGTGCGGATTCTATACGCTTATGATTTAGGCTGCAACCATACTGTGGCCCACAGGCCAAAAAACTGGATGCGATTCCGAAACTGTCGTTGGAGTTCACAAGTTCAATCACGTGTTTCGGGATAGTGTTGTCACCATCCTAGGGTTTATATAGGCTACAGCACGCTAAACATGCCGTTAAAGCTAATTAAATTACGCAATCTCATGGAAATCATCAAACATCTAATACCAATTGCAATTTTCTGCCTGATAACCGCGTGCGGAGGAGGTGGTGGAAGCAAGCAGCCACCAGTAACCGATCCCGTTACGAGTTCAAGCATTAGCTCACAAGTACTTTTCAGTAGCTTGTCCAGCAGCCCTTTACTCAGCTCATCGTCTTCGAGCAACCCATCTTCTTCGAGCAGTTCATCAGTAACGACATCTTCGTCAAGATCTTCTGTGAAAACTAGTGCTGTGTCTTCGAGCGCTAGCTCTATCAGCTCCAGCAGTTCAAGCAGCGCTAAGCTGTTAATACCGCAAAGCCTGACTTTTGCTCAAACCGGCACTCTGTCGCTATTTGTAAATGATCAATTAACCAATCCGGCGGTTGGCCAAGGCACCGGTACTATCACTTATGCTTCAAATAACACAACGGTTGCTTCGGTTGATGACAAAGGCAAGGTCAGTATTATGGCTACTGGTACGGCAATCATCAGTGCCAAAATCGCAGCCGATTCAACTTATCTTCTCGCAACGGCAAGCTACACGATTGAGGTAGCACCAACCGATGTAGTGATGACCGCGTGGATTGGCAAGAACAATACCTTGGTGAATTTCCCTGTGGAGGCAGTTGGTCTGGGGTTTTATCGCAGTAGCCAACTCAATTGTGATATCGATAATTATTTAAGCTGCGCGTTCGGGCAATTTAATATATTAGCCGGAACCACTGTTACGGATACCGCGTCCACCAGCGATCGGACAGGTTATTACGTGCTAAAGCACGGCGATAAAAAAGCGGAGTTATCGGTTAACAAATTATTTTCTGCACGACTCAATCACCAATTGGTTTTTTTTAAAAACCAATTATGGGTAATTGCTGGCAATGATCGTAACAATAATTATTTTAATGATATATGGTCATCAACTGATGGCACAATTTGGAAGCAGCAAACCGCGCATGCAGCTTTTTCGGCGCGTACTGGCCACAAGGTATTTGTGTTTAACAATAAATTGTAGCTGATTGGTGGTTACGATAGCCAAGCTAAAAGTGATATTTGGTCTTCGACAGATGGGATCAACTGGGTATTAGAATCCGCCAATGGAGCATTTTCTGCACGCAGGAATCACGCAATTACTTCTAACGGAACAACGTTATTTTTAATTGGTGGCAATGATACAAATACGCAAAAAAATGATGTCTGGTCATCGATAGATGCCATTCATTGGACGCAAGAAACCGCAGCCGCTACTTTTTCCCCACGCGAAGTACACCAGACAGCTTATTTTAAAAATAAACTTTGGGTCATAGGTGGATTTACTGATAGTGGAATTTCAAATGATATATGGTCATCCACCAACGGCAAAACCTGGACGCAAGAAAAAGCAAACGCGGAATTCTCAGGGCGTTATGGGCATCAAGTTATTCCGTTCAACAGTAAGCTTTATTTGATTGGCGGAACCAGCTTCGACAATGGCAGTTGGGTTGCTGAAAATGACGTATGGTCATCCACCGATGGTGTTTCTTGGACACTGGATAACTCGAACGCAACATTCAAAATTGAAGGTGGGCATCAGGCTATAGTGTTTAAAAATCAATTGTGGATGATCGACAGCCAAAACGATGAGAGCAAGGTGTGGGTATCTGCGGATGGAGCCTCATGGAACGAGCAGTCTACTAACGGTGCATTTACGGGCAGAAGTGAGCATCAAGTCATTTCGTTTCAAAATAAATTGTGGTTAATTGGTGGTTACGATGGCACAAATAAAAACGATGTTTGGTCATCTTCTGATGGCGTAAATTGGAAGCTTGAGATCCTCCACGCGGCCTTCCCGGGGCGCGCTTCGCATCAGGTTGTTATCCTCAACAATAAATTATGGTTAATCAGTGGTTCTGGCGATTCCGGCAGACTGAAAGATGTTTGGTCATCTGCTGATGGAATTCATTGGGTATTGGAAAATGCCAACACACCTTTTGCTGCGCGCAATTATCACAAAGCGATTGTTTACAATAACCAGATATGGCTCACCGGCGGCTACGATGACAATGGAGCAAAACTCAACGACGTGTGGTCGAGCGGCGATGGTAAAACCTGGGCACAAAAAACCGCACACGCTAATTTCTCTGCGCGCGTCAGCCCCAATCTGGTGAGCTTCAATAATCAAATGTGGTTATTCGGTGGTAATGACGGTGGCTTCGATAGCAATGGCAACCCTATCGGCGGCCTGGAGAGCGATGTATGGACATCGTCCGATGGCATCACTTGGGTAAAGCAAACAGCAAGCACAGAATTTTTAGCGCAATCAGGCCACGAGATGCTGCTGCACAATAATAAATTATGGGCTATTGGTGGCGGCACCCAAAGCTTGATACAAAGTGATGTGTGGTCTTCTGCCGATGGAATACATTGGGCGCAAGAAACAGACAATGCTGCATTTGATGTGCGCTACAAAGAACAAGTCGTTAGTTATGACGGCAGCTTGATTCTTATCGGCGGATCGCAATTCCATTCGCAAATAACCTATAAAAATGATGTCTGGATATCTACAGATGGTAAGGATTGGCGCACAGGTTACACCGCGACATTTCATTTTTTAAAAAATTAACGAGAGAAGAAAATAATGTATTCTCCGCTCAAAAATTAGCGCGATGCAGTCGAAGGGGAGTCGTGACCCTTCGGCTGCGGCCGACGCGACTGAGCGAATATTTAGTTCAATCTAAACATCGCAGTTCATCCTATCCATTGAGCTAATTGGCATAGATTTTAGATTACAAGTGCTAATGAATTTATCCTGTAGGTATGAGTGCGCTGATTGATCAGGAATCACCAACTTTTTCACAAAACAGTCAATTTTTTTTGCATTAGATGCGTCCAGCACTCACTTGATGTTAACTGCGGTTTTTAGGATAAAGCGTGGGTGTCCTTCGGAGCGCATGGGCAAACGGTGCGAAACGATAGGGCTGTTTGCCCACACTCATCCACCCTTTCTCCACGCACACCATGGCTTGATCTATGCGTTGAGCGAGATATCAACAAATCATAGAGCAAGTCATTTCACAGGGTAGCCGTTATAATTCTAGCCCCCACTAACCGCAAACCATCATGTGCGCTTTAACCCTAGCTTCAGGCTCATTTCTGTATTGGAGAATATTCCATCAAGATGACATGTTGGCGGCCTATCAAACTTCTATTTTTGTCGGGCTATCTCCTTTATTATGCCGCCCTATTCTTTAGATAGAGCAATTTAACCTGCTATGCGAATTCTTGGCCTAGAAACCTCCTGCGATGAAACCGGTGTCGCCGTCTATGACAGTGAGCGCGGCCTGCTTGCCCATACGCTTTATAGTCAAATCGCCTTGCATGCTGAATATGGCGGCGTGGTGCCAGAGCTCGCCTCACGCGACCATGTGCGCAAAATCCTTCCGTTAATTAATGAAGTGCTTACTGAGAGTGGCTCTACGGCGGCAGACATAGATGGCATTGCCTATACCTCTGGCCCCGGCTTAATCGGCGCGCTTATGGTGGGGGCATCCATGGGGCGCTCGCTTGCTTATGCGTGGAATGTTCCCGCGATTGGCGTGCATCATATGGAAGGTCATTTGTTAGCACCCATGCTGGAAAATAATCCACCCGAATTTCCTTTTGTTGCCTTGCTCGTGTCAGGCGGTCACACGCAACTGGTAAAAGTGGATGCCATTGGTGTTTACGAATTGTTAGGTGAATCTTTAGATGACGCCGCTGGCGAAGCTTTCGATAAAGCCGCCAAAATGCTCGACTTGGATTATCCCGGTGGCCCTCAGGTGGCCAAGTTGGCAGAGTCTGGTGTAGAAGGGCGATTTGTTTTCCCTCGCCCCATGGTTGATCGCCCCGGTTTGGATTTTAGTTTTAGCGGATTGAAAACCTACACGCTCACAACCGTCGCTGCACATAAATTAGAAAACGGTTTGCCCGATGATCAAACCTGTGCCGATATTGCTTGTGCGTTTCAAACGGCTGTTGTGGAAACGCTCGTGATTAAATGCAAGCGCGCACTTGAGCAAACGGGGTTAAAAACCTTGGTGATTGCGGGCGGTGTATCCGCCAATAAAAAATTGCGCACTGATTTGGATGCTGCGCTTGCAAAAGTGAATGCGAAAGTGTTTTATGCGCGCCACGAATTCTGTACCGACAACGGCGCTATGATTGCCTACGCGGGTTGCCAGCGGTTGTTAGCAGGGCAACACGAAACGCTTGCGGTGAATGTGAAAGCGCGTTGGCCGCTGAACACCTTACCGCCTCTTTAATTTTTTTATTGTTAAATCACTCTGCGATTATTTTATGGATCTTGTTTTTATTCGCGATTTGCGTGTTGATACGATTGTGGGCGTTTACGATTGGGAACGCCAAATTAAGCAAACCTTGGTGTTTGATATTGATGTGGCGACGGATATTCAGCGCGCCGCCGCCAGTGACGATTTGCAGTTTGCAGTGAATTATCATGCTGTTTCTCTGCGGGTATCCTCCTATGTAGAGGCACATCACACTGCTTTGATTGAAACGCTAGCAGAAGATGTTGCCAAGCTTATTCTCACCGAATTTAAAGTGCCTTGGGTGCGCTTGCAGTTAACTAAGCCTAATGCGGTCTTGGGGGCAAAATCAGTGGGTGTGATTATTGAGCGCGGCACACAGCCGAGTGCGGAACAGTCTGTGTGACCCAGGTTTTTTTAGGCTTGGGTAGTAATCTTGAGCGCGAAAAAAATATTCGCGCTGGCCTGCTTGCCTTAAAAGATGTTTTTGGTGATCTAACACTTTCGCAGGTATACGAAAGTGAATCAGTCGGCTTTAAAGGGAGCAACTTCTACAACTTGGTTGTGTCGTTGCAGACTGATTTAACCATTGCAGAATTGTCCAATACACTAAAAAAAATCGAAGATAAAAATGGCCGCGTGCGCACTGGGCCAAAATATAGCCCGCGCACCTTAGATATAGATATTCTCACCTATGGCGATTTTGTGGGCGTGGAGGCGGGTGTGGATTTACCGCGCGCAGAAATTATTGAAAATGCATTTGTGCTTTTGCCTTTGTCGGAGCTGGCTCCACACGAGTTGCATCCAACGCTTCAGAAAACTTATGCGGATTTGTGGGCTAGTTATGATCCAAACGCTCAATTGTTGTGGCGGATAGATTTCTTTTAATTTGCCGAAGTCACTTTTTGACTCCCTGAATCACAGCCACTTTTTATAAGCAATACCGCCGAATAATGTTGCGATTGCAATCATGGCTGCCCATGTATAGTAGTAGCCGTAAGTTGAGTGTAATTCCGGCATGTTATCAAAGTTCATACCGTAGACTCCCACGATAAACGTAAGTGGTACAAAAATCGCGGTAATCACCGTGAGCACTTTCATGGTGTTGTTGAGTTGGTGCGACGTGATAGACAAATAGCCGTTAATTAAATCGCCACAAATTTCAAAGTACATGGTGCATAAGCTATTTAAGCGTTCGCAGCGTTCAAAGAGATCTTGTAGGCCATGTTCTATATCGCCATCCTCATCAATTAAGCGCTGCGGAATATCTTTTAAAAGGTTGGCAACAAGGCGCTCGTGGTAGCTAAATATTCGCTTTAATTTTCGCAGGCGTGATTTGTAAGCGATGACTTCTCTCATAATTTCATCATTGGGTTTGTCTTGCATGGTGTCTTCAAGTTCGTTGAGGTGGGGTTCGAACTCTAAAATGGAATCCACGTAACAACCCACCGAAAAGCGCATGATTTTTGAGGCTAATAAGCCAGGGCTTACGAGTAAATTTTCTGACCGTGCGTGCTCCCAAAAATAAGTGACTCCGCGCGATGGACGTTGATGGCAACTGATCATGCATCTGTCGCCAGCAAAGAGCGCAATGGTCATTTGTTTAAAGGTGAGATCTTTTTTAAATTCGCTTAAGCCGCGATAGAGAATCAGCGTGTAATTATCAAAGGTTTCGGTTTTGGGTGGGTGGCGATAGCGTTGTACATCTTCAATGGCCAGTTGATGGCAGCCCAGTGATTGTAAAATGGTTTTTTCATCCGCTGGGCGTTCACCTTCCAAATCAATCCAAATATAACCGCATTGATCGCTTTGCCAGCGCGTAATTAATTCTTCGCCACCCATTAGGCAGTCACCGGAGGTGGTGAGTAGTTGTGCGCGTATCATGATGGCTCACTTTTATTTTCAGTAAATTTGCTTTTGTAATCCGTTAGGGCGATTAAGCGCAGGCGATTTATTTCATCGCCAAATTCTTTGCCGATAAAACCGCGTTCACTGATTTCTTTTGCGTTAATGCCTTGGCATGCCGCTAAAGCGCCGCGAAAATAATTGGCTTGCGGATAATCACGATCTTCAAAGCTGGTTCGCCCACGTGCATCAGCTTCGCTACACATTAAAAATTGATCGAAGCGTTCTGGTCGGCGAAAAGCATCTGTCATCTGTAAAGTTTTTAATAGAGTCGCCGGTTTTAATTCCAGTGCTCGATGACAATGTGTATGCCACTGCGCCACAATTAGCGCAAGTTCTTTGTAATCTTTGGGGGCTGCAATTCGTTCACACAGGTTTTTCACCAAAGAAATGCTGCGCTCTTCGTGCGCAATATGGCGCGGCCATTCTTCTTTGGGGGTGGTGCCTTTCCCTAAATCGTGCAACAGCGTTGCAAAGCGAATACAAATATTGCTCGTCATTTTTGCCGCTTGTTGCAGGCTCATTAAGGTATGAATGCCGGTATCAATTTCTGGGTGATGAATTGCAGTTTGTGGTACGCCGAAGAGTGCATCTATTTCCGGAAATAAACGTGCGAGCGCGCCGCAATCGCGCAGGCTTTGAATAAAAATATCCGGTGCTCCTTCGCCAAGAGCGCGCTCCATTTCTTTCCATACGCGCTCTGACACTAAATGATCGACTTCGCCGTTATCAACCATTGTGCGCATAAGTGCATTGGTTTCATCGGCAATGGTAAAACCTAAATGATGGTAGCGCGCCGCGAAGCGCGCAATTCGCAAAATGCGGACAGGGTCTTCAAGAAATGCATCGGACACATGGCGCAGTTTTTTATTGGCAATATCGTGCCGGCCGCCATAGGGGTCTATCAATAGCCCATTTTCATCTTCGGCCATGGCGTTGATCGTGAGGTCGCGGCGAATTAAATCGTCTTCGAGTGTGACATCTTCACCGCAATAAAAACTAAAGCCTGCATAACCTCGCCCGGTTTTACGTTCAGTGCGAGCCAACGCGTATTCTTCTTTGGTTTTTGGGTGCAAAAAAACGGGGAAATCTTTGCCCACAGCGGTAAAGCCTTGCTGCTCCATGAATTCGGGTGTGGTGCCTACCACTACCCAATCTTTTTCATGAAAGGGGTAGCCGAGTAATTTATCGCGCACTGCGCCGCCGACGAGATAGGTTTTCATAAACATGACCTTGGTAAATGTGCCAATGAGTATAGGTGATTTGCCCTTATAAAAAAATATTCACCTTTTTATAACCTCGAGGGGTTGAGAAAGTTATAAGTATCCTTTACAGTCATTCGACTTTAATTTAACTATGTAAACAACGAATAGATTTTATGTCTCTACATCATTCCGCCAAACGAATTTGCGCAATGCGACCCCTATTCTGGGCAGTCGCCGTCGCATTTTTATTTGCGGAATTTGAGCGAGAATGAAATTGATTTAAATATTCTCTGATTTATCAAAGGCCGCAGCATAAAACCTGCGGCCTTTTTATTTTCTTTCATAAAATTGCCGCGTGTTTTCTCTTGTCGCTAAACAAGGAGCAGACGCATGGCAGTTTTACTCGCCTATTTTTCAGTAGTGCTTATTTGGGCTACTACACCACTTACCATTCAGTGGAGCAGCGATAGCTTAAGTTTTATCGCAGCAGTTTTGTTACGCATGTTTGTTGCGCTTGCCCTTGGTTTAGTCATCAATCTTGTTTTTCGCCGCAAACTTTTTGCCGAGACTAAGGTGTGGCAAGTTTATGCTGCAGGTGCTATTGGTATTTTCCCAAATATGCCTGTGGTCTATTGGTCTGCGCAATTTATCCCCTCGGGTTTGGTGGCGGTTGTCTTTGCTATGTCGCCTTTTGTTATTGGGTTGATGACCTTAGTGTTGCTAAAACATAACCCGTTTACGGTGCGGCGCGTCATTGCTTTGCTCTTGGCATTGTTTGGCTTGGTTGTTATTTTTCATCACCAAATTCAATTCAGTTTGAAATCTGCTTTCGGCATCGCCGGCATTTTGTTGTCGTGCTTTTTATTTGGTTTTAGCAGCGTGTTAGTTAAAAAGCTTAATGTAAAAGTGGATGCATTCAATCAAGCAATTGGAACCCTGTTATTTGCATTGCCCGGTTTGTTGTTGATGTGGTGGTATGTGGATGGTCATATCCCTACCAGCATATCCATGAAATCACTTGCTGCTGTTGGTTATCTGTCGGTGTTTGGTTCCTTGCTGGGGGCAACTTTGTTTTTTTACGTGTTAGCGAGAATGTCGCCCACAGCGGTATCGCTCATCACTTTTATGACACCTGTGCTTGCGCTTATCTTAGGTGCTTTGGTTGCCGATGAAACCTTGAGCGTTCAGCTTTGGTTGGGTGCTGGTTTAGTGGTAATTGCTTTGCTTTTATATTTGGATCTTTCTGCCGGAAATGTATTTTTTAAGAGCCTTAGGAAAAATATTGGCGCGAAGATCCTCTTCTGGCGGTGAAAAGCGGACGCGATAAATGTAAATGATCACATTTGGTGCGAACTAGCTTTGTAATGTGCAGGTTTGTGCGCTTTAATAGTGCTTATTCAGGTATATTATTTTGTATGCAAGATTGTATTTAATTTGTAACACTATGAAAAATAAGAAAAATATAAAGTTGGCTTAGTATCTGCAAAGTTGTAATCATGTCGTTCTAGATGATTCGGCTGCCTCAAAAACTAAATGTAGAAACATACCTAGAGGATTTACTCATGAAGATGAAACAAAAATTAGTTGCTAGTGCCATCGCTCTTTCTGCTATGGCTGGTTTTGCAGTTCCTGCTGCGCATGCGGAAGTGGCTGCTACTATTGGTGCGGGAAACATGTACTACTGGCGTGGTACTGATTTAGGTGGTGGTGCCTCTGTTTGGGGTGACTTGAAGTTCAGTGAAAGCGGTTTTTATACCGGCATTTGGGGTGGTTCAGGTGACGGCTCCATGGGTCAAGAATACGATTTGTACCTTGGTTACGGTGGTTCTGTAGGCGATTTCAAATACGATTTGAGCTACTGGACATACTCTTATCCTGATCCAGTTTCTAAGTATGATGCTGAGGAAGGTGAATATGTTGCTCCGGATCCTTTGTCTCCTGGTGATGCTCAAGAAATTGTTGCAATGATTGGTTATGGTCCAATTGCATTCACTTACTATGACAACATAGATACTGATTACACCTATATGACCTTGGCAGCTACTTTTGGTGACTTCACCGCTAAATATGGTAAGCACAAAGAAGGTGCCTCTCATGTTGACTTGAGCTATGCCTACAACGAAAAGTTGAGCTTTACATTGGGTAAAGTGGTTGATGATGTTGATGGTACAGTTGCAGATGAAGCTAAATTTGTTGTTGGTTTTACCTTGCCAATTAAATAAGTATCAAGCTATTGATTTGTTAAAACTGCGAAGCTAGGGTTAGCTTCGCAGTTTTTTTATATGGAAATGGAACGCAATGAAAAAATATTTACTAGCATTGCTCTTGATTACTTCTGCTTTATTGATCATAAAAGCACAATATTTTTCTGCTAGCACTCCGCCTGCTTTTTCTTTAGACATTGCAAATTCTCGTGAAGATAATGTTGCAAGTCAATCAACATCTGATTCAAAAAAGAGTATTGCTCATATCAGTCTTACGAATGATTCTGCAAAAATTGAAGAAGCTGTTGGTCGAGCCGATGTTAGTGTCGAGAATAAGTTGTGGGGCTTAAGTAAATTTAAACCTGAACAGGAGCAGATAATTAGAGCGGGCGCAAGTATAGATCATGGAGTGGTTGAAAAACTTAGTACAAATCCAGAGTTAATAGAAAAATTAATGGTGGATAGCACAGTTATTTTGGATCTACCCGGCAGTCTGAACTCTGTCACGGTTAGAGTAAATAGTGTTGTAGTTGTTAATAATATTAGAACGATTGTTGGCAGTATTGATGGTTTAGGTGTTGGTTATGGCGTCACACTTTCTCAATCTGGTGATGTATTGATTGGTGATATTATTAATGAAGAGGGGAATTGGTCTATAGATATGTTTGGTGGTGATACTTACATATCAAATGGTCGCAAGTCGATAGGGTTTGAGCATGATGCATTGTGATTTTTCAATTTAGTAATAAAACAAGGTGAGTATATGGATAAGAAGCTGATTGTTGCGTTTTTATGTTGCTTGTTCTCTTCGGGGGCTAAAGCAGTAAGTTTGGATGTTGTAGTTGTTTACACTTCTGGTATGGAGGCTGCGTACCCTAACAGCACGCAAGTAAAAATTAATCAAATGATTGCTTGGGCAAATGTTGCTTTTCAAAATAGTTCGACCGATGTGCAATTAAATGTAATTGCAACTAAAAAACTTGATTTGGTAAATAGTTTTGAAACTTCAGAAGATTTATTAAGTAAAATGGTGAATGACAGTAATATAGTCGCGCTTAGGAATGAGTTTAAGCCAGATTTAACTATATATTTGACTAAAGCATCATCAACTTTATGCGGAATTGCATATTATCCGAAGTATGAGGCTGTTGGTGGGAGAGTTCGTGCACTCAAATTTTTCCCACAGTATGGCAATGCTGTGGTTTCTTACGATTGCGATAGTTTTGTTTTGGCGCATGAAGTTGGACATTCATTAGGTGCCGGTCATGGGCTGATGGACGCTGCAGGTGGAAATGGAAAACCGATACCATCTTCAAGAGGTTATGGGGTGCAGGGACTATTTGCAGATGTAATGGCATATGCTTGGTTGTATGGGAATGTGACGAAGTTGCAGTATTTTTCTTCTCCAGATGTTTCCTTTTTGTCTGTTCCTATTGGCACTGTAAATGACAATGCCAGCAGAGGCATCAAAAACTTTTCCATTGTGGCAAGTCAGTACTCGAATTGTTATCCAATGACTGTTGCTCCCCGATGGTATGTTCGGATTTGCAAAACTGATATTGTATCTAAGTTGTTTTGATTTTCATCGGAGTTTAATTTTAAGGGCAAGCTTCGGCTTGCCCTTTTTATTTGGATAAATTCTGGTTTTGTATAAAATAGGAATAATACGATTTTTTCTAAAGAAAAGGATTAACAGGTATACTGCGGGCTTTCTTAAACGGCCTTTCTGAATTTCAAGGACTTCTTTTTATGAACTCAACCAGCACATCAAATCGCCCCGCTATTTTAGTTACCGGCGGCGCAGGTTTTATCGGCAGCCACGTTTGCGTAGAGCTTATTAATAGCGGTTATTTACCGGTAGTGGTGGATAATCTCTGTAATAGCAAAGAGGAATCGCTAAAGCGCGTTACGCAAATTGCTGGCGTTGAGCCAGTGTTCTACCAAGCGGATATCAACGATAAAGATGCTATGCGCAAGGTATTTGCGGCGCATTCGTTTGAGGCGGTTATGCACTTTGCTGGCTTGAAGGCGGTGGGTGAATCTAGCCAGTTGCCAATGAAATACTACCGCTACAATGTGGCGGGAACTCTGTCGCTCACTGAAGTGATGGAAGAATTTAAGGTCTGGAAGTTAATTTTCAGCTCATCGGCCACGGTATACGGCGACCCCGTTAGCGTACCTATTGATGAGACTTTTGTAACCTCGGCTACTAATCCCTATGGCCGCAGTAAATTAATCGTGGAAGAGATTCTGCGCGATATCGCCAATGCACCTAATAATCAATGGAACATTAGCCTGTTGCGTTATTTCAACCCTGTAGGTGCGCATGAAAGCGGTTTGATTGGCGAAGACCCAGCGGGTATTCCTAACAATCTCTTGCCTTATGTGGCGCAAGTAGCGATTGGTAAATTGCAGCAGCTCGCTGTATTCGGCAATGATTACAATACGGTGGATGGTACTGGCGTGCGCGATTACATTCACGTGGTAGATTTGGCGCTGGGGCACGTAGCCGCATTGCAAAGTTTGGATAAATCCGGCGTAGGTTGCCGCGCCTATAACTTGGGTACGGGGAGTGGTTACTCTGTGCTGCAAATGGTGAGTGCATTTGAAGCGGCGAGTGGCCGCAAAGTGCCTTACAAAATATCTCCACGCCGCCCTGGCGATATTGCAAGCTGTTACGCTGATGCGGATTTGGCAAAAAGCGAATTAGGTTGGGAGGCTAAATTTGGGTTAGAGCGTATGATGCAAGATGCGTGGCGTTGGCAGGAAAAAAATCCTAATGGCTATGATTCGTAATCGCTAATACGTAAAACAAAAACGCCGATCACGAGATCGGCGTTTTTGTTTGTGCACCTAATTTCCCCTTTCAAAAAGGGCGAAAAATCAAACCAACTCTTTATCCGTTGCAAACGAGAGCGCAAAGGATTTTGGCCCAACATTAATAGCGCCGGTCATGCTCATCATTGACAGCATGGTTTTAATATCGTGTTGTTTGCAAAATTCGCGGAATTGCAGCAACACGGGTTCGTCTTTAATTTCGTCCAGCAGGCCGCCGTAGCTCATGGCAATGACATCGCTGGTTAAACCTTGCATGACTTGTTTGCGCACATGATCCAATAATTTTTCCAGAGCGCCTAAGAAACCTTTGCCCGTATCAATTTTATCGGTTGAGCCTCGGTGTAATTGCACAATCGGGCGCAAATTTAGGGCGCTGGCCAATTTGAAATTAATCCACGAAATATTGTTGTCGCCTTTGCGCAAATGGCGGCGGTCGCGCATGTAAGACAAATCATTGGGAATTAAATAGCCGTAAACTTGATCGCGCATATTGTCGATAGCGCGAATGGATTTGTTGAGCGGCAAATTCTCCACATGAATTTTTTTAACCAATTCATACACTAACAATGCATGGCCGGTAAACATGGACATGCTGTCATACAAGCGAATTCTAAAAGGCGTGCGGCCTTCGCTTTTTTCCAGCTCTCGAAATTTGGGCTCGTTCACCAGCGCGGCTTCAGACACACGCTTATAGACATCACTTTTTTTGCTGTTGATGGTAACAACTTGCACTAAATCGTAATTGGGCAGCAATCGCTCTTTTAAAATATGGGTCATATCATTGACGGATAGTGGGTCAGACTGCGCCAAACCAAATTGTGCTTTGGAGTGGTTCTTGTAGAAGTCCAACATGGTTTGCGGGTCGCGATAATCCAGCGCCTGACCGCCGTCATAATTGATATAAATCGGCAGCACTTCAATGTTGTGTTGTTGAATAAACTTTGCGGGTAAATCGCAGGTTGAATCTACGGCTATGCACGTTCTGGATGACATGGTTTTCTTCTCCATGATGTGATCCTCTGCAGGGCGATCTTAAAAGTGAATGATGTAAGTGGCTCGTCGGTAGAGTCCTTGACGAGCTGCTATGGTTGCCATTATTCGCGTTTGTGGGCGCGTACTCTAGTCGGCAATCCCTAAGAATCGTGTGAGGCAGGTGAGGTAGTGAGTGTGCGATATGTCGCACACGGCGGCGGATATAGAGAAGTGCGTCTAGGATATCGCCGATATATCAGCTGGGATATGGTGTGACATTTAGCTGGCAGTGGGCAGCAGTAACTGAAATTCTGCGCCACCCAAGGGGGATTGGTTTACTTTGAGCTGGCCGGCATAGCTGTGGATGATGTCTGCAGCAACCGCAAGGCCTATGCCTTGGCCGGGGATGTTGGTGTCCAAGCGATGACCGCGCTCGAGAATGCGGCTTTGCTGCGCTGCGGGGATGCCGGGGCCGTCGTCGGAAATGCAAATGAGCAAATGCTTATCTTTAATTTCGCTGTGGATGGATACACGAGATTTACCGTATTTAAAGGCGTTTTCAGTGATATTTCCGATTACTTCCATCAAATCCTGTTCATCCCCGGCAAATACAGAATGTGCGGCCAAAGACGTTTGTACTGTCATCGCCTTGTTGGCGTAGACCTTTTGCAGTGCGTTGACTAGGCGTAGCACTATGGGCTCGAGCTCGGTGCGCTGGTGGCTGCCCTGTTGTTGGCTGGAGACGGCGCGTTGTAATTGGTAGCTCACCACTTGATTCATGCGCGCCACTTGCTCGGCCGCAAGCTGTTGCAATTCTGCATCGGCAGAGGCTTGGCTGAGTTTGGCTTGCATAACCGCGAGCGGTGTTTTTAGGCTGTGAGCAAGGTCGCTTAAGCTGTTGCGGTAGCGCTGCCGAAGCGCCTGCTCGCGCGCCAATACTTGGTTGAGGTTATCCACAATATCTTGCAACTCATCGGGGTGGTCGCCCTCAATATCGCGGGTGTCGCCGCTTTGCATGGCATTAAGCGCCTTGGCCAGTTTTTTCAGTGGTTGTAAGCCCCAGCGCAAAATCGCGGTTTGAGCAATTAACAATAGAACGCCAACCGCGCCCAGCCACTGCCAGAGTTGATTGCGATAAGCATTTTTTTCGGCGATAAAATCTTCGCTGTCATGTACTGCGACAAAGCGAAAGGGTACGTCGCGGTTTTTGGCAACTTCCCAAAAAATATCGGAGTAGGCGAGAAAATAATTTTCGTTATCTAGCTCAAAAATAATCTCGGCAGATTCACCTGTTTTGAGTTTGGGAGAGATTTGATCGTAAGTAGGTGGTGTTTGTAGCGAGGTGGAATTGGATTGCCACACCAATTCTTTTTTGTCGTTAAATAAGTAGGCGTAAAGCCCAGAATTGATGCGTTCGAAATCCTTGTCTTTTAATTCTTTGGGCATAATCAGCCGTGGTTTTTCATTTTTTTTCAGCGGCTTTGTGGGTAAATCGGCGGCGCTGTAGAGTAAATAAATATTGCGCTGCAAGCGTGCTTTTTCGGCGGTGAGTAGGCTTTCTTGAAAGGCGCGATCTAGAAAAACCCCAGTTACACCCAAGAAAACCGGCAACAACAGTGCAGACGCA
This sequence comes from Gammaproteobacteria bacterium, assembly GCA_005801205.1. Taxonomy (GTDB): domain Bacteria; phylum Pseudomonadota; class Gammaproteobacteria; order Pseudomonadales; family Cellvibrionaceae; genus Cellvibrio. The sequence goes on along the minus strand of SYDJ01000051.1, from coordinate 4,353 downwards.
AAAAATAAGCGCGCGCGAATGGAGGTTAATTTTTTGCTAAGTAGCGTTGTTTGCACGTTTATTCTTTAAAAACGTTAAAGCGATAACCCAAACCGCGCTGGGTGCTAATTAAATTCAAGCTGCCGTCTGGGTCTAATTTTTTGCGCAAGCGGCCTACAAACACCTCAATGACATTGCTGTCGCGATCGTAATCTTGCGCGTATAAATGCTCAGTAAGTTCGGTTTTAGAAATGTTCTTACCGGCGTGTAGTGCTAAATAGGTTAGGGTGTTGTACTCGAAGCTGGTGAGTTCCACTTCTGCTTCATCGCGGTGTACGCGGCGCGCGCTGGTATCTATGGCGATGGGGCCGTAGCGCAATACGGGCGCGGCATGACCGCTGGCGCGGCGTAAGAGGGCGTGTAAGCGAGCGCGTAATTCTTCTGGGTGAAAGGGTTTGGTTAAATAGTCATCCGCACCGGATTCCAAGCCTTCCACTTTATCTTGCCAATTGCCGCGCGCCGTTAAAATTAAAATGGGGAAATTGCGATCTTTTGCGCGCAATTGTTTAATTAATTGCGTGCCGTCTAGCAGTGGCAAACCTAAATCGATAATAGCCAGATCATAGTCGTATTCGCTGCCTAAAAATAAGCCTTCGCGACCATCGGCGGCGGTATCGCAAGCGTATTTTTCGCTGATAACAATCTGCTCAATTTGCTCGCGCAGGCTTTTTTCATCTTCAACAATTAATAAACGCATGGATCAGTTTCCTTGTGGGTTACCGCAAATTATTGCGGGGTTTCTTCAGCCGTTTTTTCTTCAATAAGGGTGCCGTTAACTGCATCCAAATTAATGGTTTTCATGCGGCCATTTTTCTGCAAAAGCTTTACCGCGTAGCGCGGATTATTTTCCTGGCCGCTCTCTTGGTATAGGCGCACATTGATCACTTGGCCTTCGGCAAAGGTTTGCGCGCGTTGTGCTGCTTCGGTGGTGGATATAGTTGCGGCTTCAGTTTTTGCTTCATCCCCCACGGGTTTGCTGTCAGCCAGTTGTGGTTCTATAACCGGTGCTGCTGCTTTTTTCTCTGCTGTTTTTTTATCGCCAAACAAATCATTTTTAGCTTTGGTTAAATTGCGTTTCAGGCGCGCTAATTGAACTTCTATGGCTGAAGGTTCTTTTGCAGCAGGCGCTTTTGGCACTTCTTTTTTGGCGACTAAGGTTTCTTTTTGGGTCTCTACGCTAGGCGCTTGCGCTGCAACCGCATCGCTAGGTTTTAGTGCGTCACTTGGGTTGGTATCGGCTGTGGATTCTTCGCTTGCAGCGCTGCTGGCAGGCACCAGTTGTTGTACTGCAGGCGCATTTTTTGCGCCGGGCTCGGTGGCAAACAAATCTTTTTTTGCGAAGGCGCAAGGTGCCGCTAAAAGTGTTGCTATCACCAGCGGTGGCAGCAACAATCTCAGCGATAATGTGGGGGAAGCATGCATGGCGATTCCTCGCATCTCTTGGTGGCCTTTAGCAGTTGCCTGTAGCCTTTTTGTTATCTCTAGGCTATTTGTTATCTCTAGACTAATTGTTATCAGCGCTCCAACGCAACCGCAATTCTATCGCCGGGGTGGCGGTCGGTGCGGGTTTGGTAGATTCGGCCATGGTAACTATAACTCACATCATAACCAATAATGCGCTGTTCATATTCGGTGCGGTACTGGGTGCGGCACACTTCTTCATCGCGGTAACGCACGGTGCGGCGGCTACCTGCATCATTACCAATAGACGCGCCAATTAAGCCGCCTACGGCTGTCGCTGAGCCGCGACCATTGCCAAGCTCATGACCTATAGCCGCACCTACTAAGCCGCCGACTACTGTGCCGCCGAATGAATCGCCACTGCGGCTTTCACGGGCAACAGTTTGTACGCGGCAAGATTCGTGTGGGACATCAACCGCTACCTGGCGGTAAATGGGGCGAGCTGCAACCACGCGGCCATAATCATCATAAGAGTCATAACGCTCGTAGGTCTCTGCATGGTGGTGATGACGTCTATGGCCGTGATCGGCAGAGGCGCAGCTCGCCATAAACATACCCATAGTGACGGTGATGACGGTATTTACAATGCGACGATTATTCATGGCGGGTTTCCTCTGATGGGGTTTTAGCAAGGAATTGACACTTTCTGTTATAGCCAAGGCTCAGGTGCAGAATAGGGTGCTGAAGCTGAATCGCCGCTGAAATTGACGCGGACTTTTTACGCATTTACCCGCAGAAATACCCTGATTAAGCCCCAAAAGCGGTGCTTAATCAGGGTATAATCACCGCCTTATTTTGCTTTTAAGAATTGAGTTGTAGGTTATGGCAGATGTAATGGATGTAAAAGACTATATGGCCGAGCTTGGGCGCAATGCGCGTAAAGCCTCGCGCGCTATTGCGGCGGCCTCCACTGGCGTTAAAAACAAAGCGCTTTTGGCGATTGCCGATGCATTGAACAGCAATCGCATTACCTTGGTGGCTGAGAATCAAAAAGATTTAGCGGCGGCCAAGGCCAATGGGTTAGACCCAGCAATGATCGACCGTTTGGCCGTTAAGCCTGCCACCATCGACGCCATGATTGAAGGCTTGCGCCAAGTGGCTGCGCTGCCTGACCCCTGCGGCGCTATTACCGATATGAGTTATCGTCCCACCGGTATTCAAGTGGGCAAAATGCGCGTGCCACTCGGCGTGGTGGGCATTATTTACGAATCGCGCCCTAACGTGACGATTGATGCTGCCAGCCTGTGCTTAAAGTCTGGCAATGCAGCGATTTTGCGTGGCGGCAGTGAGTCCATTAATTCAAACCGCGCGATTGCGGCCTGTTTGGCAGAAGGGTTGAAAGTGGCTGGCTTGCCAAGCACGGTAGTACAAATTGTAGAAACCACCGACCGCGCTGCGGTGGGTGAGTTGATTGCTATGCCTGAATTTGTGGATGTGATTGTTCCGCGCGGCGGCAAAGGGTTAATCGAGCGCATCAGCAAAGACGCCAAAGTGCCTGTGATTAAACACCTCGATGGCATCTGCCATGTGTTTATCGATAGCAAAGCCGATTTGAACAAAGCCTTTGATATCGCCTTGAATGCCAAAACCCATCGCTATGGCGTGTGCAACGCCATGGAAACCTTGTTGGTGGATGAACAGGTCGCGGCGGAAATTCTGCCTCGCTTGGCAGCAGCTTACGCTGAAAAGGGTGTTGAGTTGCGCGGCGATGAAAAGACTTGCGCCATCATTCAAGCCTCTGCAGCGACAGAAGAAGATTGGGCGACTGAGTATTTAGCGCCAGTATTGTCGATCAAAATCGTTTCAGGTTTAGATGAGGCCATTGACCACATCACCCGTTACAGCTCGCAGCATACAGACGCGATTGTGACCGAAGACTTTACCCGTGCCCGTCGCTTTATCACCGAAGTTGATTCAAGCTCGGTGATGGTCAATGCGTCCACCCGTTTTGCGGATGGCTTTGAATACGGCTTGGGTGCAGAAATTGGTATTTCTACCGACAAAATTCACGCGCGCGGCCCCGTTGGGCTTGAGGGCTTAACCTCGCAGAAGTGGGTTGTGTTTGGCGATGGGCATATTCGTGTGTAAAGCGAACCCCCTCCCGGCCTCCCCCTCCATGAAGGGGAGGGGACAAAAGCTCCTCCCCCTTTTCAAGGGGGAGGTTGGGAGGGGGTGCCGTGCGTAAAAAAATCGGCATCTTCGGTGGCACTTTCGACCCGATTCATATTGGCCATTTACGCATGGCCTTGGAGTTAAAAGAACAGCTCGGTTTGGATGAAATGCGGCTGCTGCCTTGCCACCAACCGCCGCATCGCGATGCGCCGCAGGTGAGTAGCGTTCAGCGCGCAGAGATGTTGCGTATTGCTCTGCAAGATTGCCCCGAGTTGCAAGTAGACGAACGGGAATTGCAGCGCGATAAACCCTCCTACACTTACGACACACTGTTGGAATTACGCGCTGAGTTCGGCAGCGACGTGAGTTTAGTGTTGTGCATGGGCGAGGATGCTTTCGCCGGTTTGCCAAGCTGGTATTGCTGGGGGGAGTTAATTCACCTCGCGCATATTGTGGTAATCGCGCGCCCCGGCTGGGCAATTCCCGAGCACGGCGATGCGCGTGATTTGCTGGATAAATACCAAGGCGAGCCAAGGTGTTTAGATGAAACGGCGGCAGGCTCAATTGTGTTGCAATCGCCGCGATTGTTGCCGATTTCGGCTACCGACATCCGCCAGCAAATTCAGGCGGGTAAATCGGCGCAGTTTTTAGTACCGGATGCTGTGTGGAATTATATTAGAACGAAGCAGTTGTATCGTTAAAGATTTAGAAGGGAGTCGTCATCCCCGCGAAAGCGGGGAT
>SYDJ01000050.1 GCA_005801205.1 Gammaproteobacteria bacterium | reverse complement strand
CCGATAGAGCGCTTAAAAAGATCTGTGGATTCTAAAATAGGAAAACGAATTTCTTGATAACCATAGCGCTGCAGAATATCTGTAACTGTAGCCTCAACAAATTGCCAAGCCGCTGAATCACTAGGCAATAAATCATTCATTCCACGAATAGCTTGAATTTTCTTCAAAATAAATTCCTAACTTTTTTAGCTGCTAAGCATTTAAGCACGAGCGATAATATTTTTTTCATCTTCAGCCATTTTAATGGCTTTTTGCGCAGCTTTTGCGCGAATGAGTCGCTCTAAATTATCCACCAAGTTTTCGTTGGTGATTTTATGGTTTGGTTCACCATCGATATACACTAAATTATTGGGCGTACCGCCAGCCAAACCTAAATCTGCTTCTTTAGCTTCACCTGGGCCATTAACAACGCAGCCAATTACCGCCACATCAATCGGCGTAGTAATATCTTCTACGCGCGCTTCTAATTCATTCATGGTTTTGATCACATCAAAGTTTTGACGTGAACAACTTGGGCAGGCGATAAAGTTCACACCTTTACTGCGCAATTTCAGGCTGCGCAACAAATCCCAACCGACTTTAATTTCTTCAACAGGATCAGCCGCCAGCGAAATACGAATCGTATCGCCGATACCATCCATCAAGAGCGCACCCAAACCTACTGCGGACTTCACAGTACCCGCACGCAACACCCCGGCTTCAGTAATACCCAAATGCAAGGGTTGCTCAATTTGAGTGGCGAGCTTGCGATAAGCAGCAACGGCCATAAACACATCTGATGCCTTCACACTCACCTTAAAATTGTGGAAGTTTAAGCTGTCCAAAATTTCAACATGACGTAGCGCAGATTCAACCAACGCATCTGGTGTTGGCTCGCCGTATTTTTTCTGTAAATCTTTTTCAAGCGAACCGGCATTAACGCCAATACGAATGGGAATATTTAAATCACGCGCCTTATCTACCACCGCTTGAATACGCTTTTCACGGCCAATATTACCGGGATTAATGCGCAAGCAATCTACACCCAAATCTGCAACGCGCAATGCAATGCGGTAGTCAAAATGAATATCGGCAACCAAGGGAACAGTTACTTGTTTGCGAATTTCGCCAAAGGCTTCAGCCGCCTCCATAGTGGGCACAGAAACACGAACTATGTCTGCACCCGCCAATTGAATACGACGAATTTGTTCAACAGTCGCAGCGACATCCGTCGTTTCAGTATTGGTCATGCTCTGCACAGAGATAGGCGCATCGCCACCTACTGGAACATTTCCAACCATAACTTGACGCGACTTGCGGCGCTTAATCGGTGATTCACAATGCATAGCTTTACCTTAACAGCACAACAATCAAACGATTAATTGTTGATTTTCAGTGTTAACACGTTAGTTCCCATCAAAGGGATTACATCCATCTTTTTGCCGTTTAAAGAAATATCAACAGCCGGTGCATTACCTATTTTTACATCAAAGGGAGCCAAGCCTACCAGTTTCAATTTGCTCCCCGCAGGCTGCAATTCAGTTGCAAGCACATCGCCGCGTGAATCACTAACCTCTAACCAAGATTCTTCTCGAAACGAAAAATTTAGCTCATCTAAGCCAATTTTTTTCGCACTGCTTGAAGATTCAGCAGTGATTGATTCTACTATGGCGACAGAACTTATCGCTGCAGTTGCAGAGGCATTGGATACAGATGCAATAACCCGCGTATTCAATGCAGCAATAGAACTTGCCGAATCAGAACTGTTTGCCGCTCCTGCAGGAGCAGCCACCACAGCAGATTTATTTATCTCACTCACTAACAACGAAGAGCCAACATCAGCAGTCATAGCTTCAGCAGATGATGAACTCCTAGCAACTGCGACCACATATTGATCATCGCTATGGTTATCAAAAAACCATACTGAAATCAGCCACAACCCAACAAAAAAAGCACCTATAACCGCTAGAAATTGCCAAGCACCACGATGACTATTTTCTGCTACAGCATGAACTTGTTTTTGTAGTGTTTCTTCTGGTTTCACACGCTCCATGAAAGCATCGTAAGCGGCCAGAACAAGAACGACATCTACCTTCACTAGATTTGCATAAGCACGAATATAACCGCGTGCAAAAGTGTCTGAACTCAACCGATTATAATCATCATTCTCCAAGGCTTTCACCTTGTGAACAGTCATGTAAAGCTCTTTTGCAACCTGTTCCTGAGTTAAGCCCACTTGCAAACGCGCCTGTAACAATAGTTTACCCGGCGACACTTTATCGGACGACAGTCCCTCAATCGGTTGCAAATCATCCGCATCATTCACAGAAGCTTCAACCCCAGAAGACTCAACCATAGGAACTTCAGGCACAGGGACATCAGGCATAGAAACCTCAGTTCGCAAGCTTTAGCTTGTAATCTAAAAACTCTTTAGAGTATGGAAATTTACTTTTCAACATTAAGGCTAAACTGGCTTCTTTATCTTTGTTGCCAAACACTCGTTCCAATCGAATTGCCAACATCAAACTGCGCGCGGAGTGATCAGAAATAGCGGCATAGACATCTAAATTTTGTTTTGCATCGGCATACTCTTGCTTTTGAAAATTAATATCCGCCAGCTCAATAAATGCATCTGCATTTTTTCTATCCAATATGCACGCGTGCTCAAATGCTGCTTGCGCGCGCGACTCATTCCCCAATTTTAAGGCCGCTCTACCAACATTCGTTAAAGCGTGCGAACGATTCCCATACGCCAAATCTGCAGCAGCCAATTCAAACTGCGCAAAAGCTTCTGGGTAACGCTTTTGGTTGTACAGAAATATGCCGTAATTATTATGTGCAACAGTCAAATTTTTGTTACGTTTTAGGGCTAACTTAAACTGTTCTTCCGCAAGTGCTTGCTCACCTTCCAACTGGTACAACATCGCCATTGCATTGGTAGCTTGCGCAGAGTTTTTATCTATTTCAAACGCCTTGGTTAAGTGGTGGCGAGCCGATTCACGATTACCTTTGTCAACATAGCCCAACGCCATCTGAACATGTAACTCTAATGATCGATTTTTATCTGGCCCTTTCTTTTCTTTGCCCGAAACTTGTTCAGACACACAGCTCACTAAAAAAAAACTCACTAACACGCAAATAAATACACTTTTGAAACCTAACAACAACTTATTATTCTGCATTGTGTTACTCCGAAAGTATTAATTCATCTCTGCTATCAAATGCTGCCATCAAAAACTGAAATAAAATAACTGCAGCTAACCAAGAATTTTTATCGGCTGAGCCTCTTCAAACTTAGCTTTGTGACGCTCGCTACGTTTGGTAATGTCGTTTACAGTGCCTGCTAATTGACCACAGGCCGCATCAATATCCTCACCACGGGTAGTACGCACGGTAGCAATGTACCCAGCCTCAATTAAAATGTCTTGAAACTTGCGTATTGCATTATTACTAGCACGTTTGTAATTAGACAAATTAAACGGATTAAACGGAATTAAATTGATTTTGACTGGAACATCGCGCAGCAGCTCAGCCAGTTCATGCGCGTGATGCGGGCGATCATTTACCTGATCAATCAAGGTGTATTCAATAGTGATTTTACGATGCGAATCTGGCATTGCCTGAATATAGCGAGTCGCCGAATCCAGCAACATGGCAATCGGGTATTTACGATTGATTGGCACTAACTCGTTGCGCAATTCATCGTTAGGGGCGTGCAGAGAAATCGCAAGACACGCATCCGTATATTGGCTTAAGCGGTCTAATTGTGGAACTACGCCTGATGTACTTAGTGTCACTCTGCGCTTAGATAAACCGTATGCGTTGTCGTGCATCATTAAATTCATGGAATCGACAACGTTATCAAAATTAAGCAGCGGCTCGCCCAT
>SYDJ01000049.1 GCA_005801205.1 Gammaproteobacteria bacterium | reverse complement strand
GATTGTGAATACCTGTGGCTTTATTGAGAGCGCCGTGCAGGAGTCTTTGGGTGCCATTGGTGAAGCTCTAGCCGAAAATGGTAAGGTCTTGGTGACAGGCTGTTTGGGGGCTAAGAAAGACGAAATTATTCAGATTCACCCAAATGTTTTGGGGATTACTGGTGCTCACGCCTATGAAGAAGTGTTAAGCCAAGTGCACGAACACTTGCCGCCAAATCCCGCGCACAACCCCTTTACTGATTTGGTGCCGCCTCAAGGTATTAAACTGACGCCGCGTCACTATGCTTATTTGAAAATTTCAGAAGGTTGTAACCATTCCTGCAGCTTCTGCATTATCCCTGATATGCGCGGCAAGCTGGTGAGTCGCCCAATTGGTCAAGTGATGGGTGAAGCTGAGCGCTTGGTGAAAGCGGGCGTTAAAGAGTTGTTGGTGATTTCGCAAGACACCTCAGCCTACGGTGTGGATATTAAGCACCGCACCGATTTCTGGGACGGTCGCCCGCTTAAAACCGATATGTATCAGTTGGCCGCAGCTTTGGGCGAACTCGGTGTGTGGGTACGTTTGCATTATGTGTACCCTTATTTACATGTTGATAATGTGATTCCGCTGATGGCGCAGGGTAAGGTTCTGCCTTATTTGGATATCCCGTTTCAACACGCCAGCCCAACCTTGTTGCGCAAAATGCGTCGCCCAGGCCAAGTGGAGCGCACCTTGGAGCGCATTAAGAGCTGGCGTGAGCAAGTGCCTAATCTCACCATTCGCTCAACGTTCATCGTTGGCTTCCCCGGAGAGACAGAAGATGATTTCCAGCAACTTTTGGATTTCTTAAAAGAGGCACAATTAGACCGCGTCGGTTGCTTCCAATACTCACCAGTTGAAGGTGCTAAGGCGAATGATTTGCCAGATCACGTGCCCGACGACATCAAACAAGAGCGCTACGACCGTTTCATGCAATTGCAGCAAGAAATTTCTACCGAGCGTTTGAAGTTGAAAGTAGGGCAGACCTTACAAGTGTCGATCGATGAAGTTGACGATGAAGGAGCCATTGGCCGCAGCTTTGCCGATGCGCCAGAAATTGATGGCTGCGTGTATTTGAACGGCGAAGAAAATGTAAAACCCGGCGATCTGGTGAATGTTCTGATTGAGCATTCTGATGAATATGATTTGTGGGGTACTAAGGTTGATTAAGTAGAGGTCGATTAGATATAGGTCGGCCAGTGAGTAGACCGCCAGCATCAGGCTGGCGGTTCAGTTTTTACATCGGAGTGAATGTTGCTTGACTATGTCTAGTTTGAAAACCCTTCTGCTCGTTCTATACCGCTCACTCTTTCTGCGCGCTCTGCTTATCCTTTTAATCTTAATGTGTCTTGCCTATTACACCTTGGTGTTGCCTTGGTTGAATCGTGCTGTCTCTGAGAATTATAAACTGCAAACTGGCCATAGTTTGCAGCATGACAAATTGGATGTGCAGCTATTCAAATGCAATATCAATCTCAATAACTTAAAAGACTCTGCCGGTCTTTGGCAGGCCGATTCGCTACATGTGAACGTGGCGTGCTGGCAATCATTGCGCGAGCGCAGTTTAGTCATTAATGAAATTTCAATTCAAAGGTTAACCGCCAAGCCTCATCAAGATAAAAATGGCCTGTGGAGTTTTGCGGATATTCTGAAGCATCAAGAAAAGGTTAGTAAAAAATCTACCGCTGAAAAATCAACTAGCGCACCTGTGTTGATTAAAAAAATTACCATCGCCAACTCGGCTGTTAATGCTAACTTGCTAGCGTTAAACGATATGCCGCTAGTTGCTGCGCCGTTAAATTTCACACTTACTAATATTGATTTGCGCACCCACAAACCAGCGGGCTTTACGCTTAAGGTAGATCTCAATAAAACGGCGCAGGTTTCGGTATCAGGTAAGCTAAATTTGGCATCGCTTACGGGCGAAGTGGATATAGATGCACGAAATATTCCCTTTCAATGGTTCAATAGTGCTTTGCAGCCCTATGTTGCGCTTGAGGTCTTAAAAGGCTCAATGGATTTGCAGAATCATGTAACTTTGGTGCAAGGGCAACCACAAAAAATTATCAGTAGTGGAAAGTTGATTGATTTAAAAGTGCGCCCCACCAGCATGGAACAAGATGCGGTTAAGTGGAAAAGTTTGGCGTGGGATAGGGCTGAAATTTTATTGACCGAAAAATCCATTCACGCACCGCTAGTGACGCTGGATGAATTAGATGGTCAGTTTATTATTGATAAAAATAGAAAAACCAATGTTCAGGCGATGATTTTAGCCCCATTTCCTGTAGCCGCAGCTCCTGTAACCCCAGTGCCTGTAGTTAATAGCACTGTACTCACTTCACCTGCCGCTAACCCAGTTGTGCATGAATCCAAACCTTGGCAATTTACCATTGATCGCTTGGCAGTTAATAACGCAGCCGTTGGTTTTTATGATGAATCCTTAACGCCTTCCTTTACGGCTATTGTTCAACAATTTACTGGCGATATAGTGCAGATTTCATCACATGAAAATAGTACGGCCGTGATTAATTTGGCGGGCAATGTGGATGGCTATGCGCCTGTCACCCTAAAAGGTAAGGGTAATCTATTTCGTAAAGCACCAACCTTAGATGCTTTGTTTTCATTTAAAGGCTTGGATATGGGCGCGCTTTCGCCTTATTCGGCGGAATATGCGGGCTGGCGAATCAATAAAGGCTTGCTGAGTGCAGATTTAAACTACCATTATGAAGATGGCAAGATTCTGGGTAAAAATCATGTGGTGATAGACCACTTGGAGTTTGGTGAAAAAGTGCGCGGCACGCGTATGGTGGATATTCCTTTGCGGCTCGGTTTGGCGCTACTCACAGATGAAAACGGCATTGCGGTTTTGGATACTGAAATTGCAGGTACGCCTAATGATCCTGAGTTTAAAGTGCGCGATATTCTTATGCGTGCGCTCACCAATAGTTTAAAAAAAATTGTGACATCTCCCTTTAAGTTTTTAAGCAATCTCGTAAATTCACAGCAAGACTTGGGCAGTATTGAATTCACTGCAGGTGAATTTCAGCTAACGGATATCGCTAAAGAGAAATTACGGTTGCTAACCGATGCTATGAAGAAGCGCCCTAAAATGCGTTTAAGTGTTAAAGGTGTATACGATCAAACGACTGACGCAGTCGCACTAAAAGAAGAACAAGTTAAAACCGCCTTACAAAAAAGCGGTGTGAGTGTAGATGCATTAATTTCTCACAATGAAGTATGGGCTGCGGCGGTCAATGCGCAATACCAAATGAAAGCATTGACGGATACAACCCTGACTACTGAACAAAAATATCAAGCCTTGATTGCTGCGGAGGCGCTTGACCCAGAGCGGCTTAATAAATTGGCCCATGAGCGAGCGCAGGCCGTTAAGCAGCATTTTATGTTGCAGCTGGGCGTTGCTAACGAGACGGTTTTACTGGATTCTGAATATTGTGAAAAAACTGCGCAATGCACTTCTCGCGCAGCAGTTTTTACGTTGGAAATATAAATTTACTGTTAACGGAAGAGATAAATATGGAAGACGTGCATCACTACCCTGAGCAACATCGCTTTGTTTTAGAATATGAAGGTGCACAGGCTATCTTGAAATATAGCTTGTCTAATTCACAGCAAGGAGGTATCACCATTGATTTTAATAGCACTTTCGTTCCATCAGAGTTTAGGGGCAAGGGCTTGGCAGAAAAGCTAGTGCGTACAGGCATTAAATGGGCAAAAGAGCAAGGCTATGAGTTGCAGGCTAGCTGTTGGTATGCGGCTAAATTTATTCGTTAATAAATGTATCTTAATAAGGAGTTGTTATGCGTAAGTTAGCCTTAGGTTTTACGCTCTTAGAAATGATGGCGGTATTGGCGATTATGGCCATATTGATGTTTATGTCACTGCCTTCTTTTGAATACAAAAATACGCGGTTACAAGTCAATGAATCTATAGAGTTGATTAAGCCCTTCAAAGAAAGTCTCGCATTATTCTATCTTGCTGAGCATAAATTCCCCAGAACAAACAGTGAGGCCGGCATACCTAAGGCTGAGTTTTTAATTGGTAACTACGTGCAAAGCATTGTGTTAGAGAATGGTGCGTTTCACATAACATTCGGCAACAAAGTGCACGTCAATCTCAAGAATAAAATACTGACTATTCGCCCTATGGTAGTTAAAGATTCCCCCGAAAGCCCCATTTCATGGGTGTGTGGGTATAATGCGGTTCCCACCGGTATGATTGCTGTGGGCGTCAATAAAACGGATGTAGCACATTTGAATCTTCCGATGAATTGTTTTTAAACACGCCTATTGACGCGCTGCCGCGCTGTTGGGCTTTTTTCTGATCTTTTATTTCATCAATACTTATCTACATATAGATTTTCCGCTAATAGGGAAAAATTCCCACTTATCACGATAAAACGCCGTTTGGCATCTTTAATCCCATCCTCGCTTCGCTTTATCAATAATTACCCTCAGTTTCAAATGCAAGAAAATCGGCATGTCTGATTTCATCTCTCATTAAGCAATTGCAGGTTAATTATGTTGAAGTGTCTCACGGCTGTTTTTTTAATGTCACCTATGGCAGCAACCGCTGCTGAAATAAATATGGCGGAACAATTTTCTGAAGGAGGAATTGCGCTTGTCGTTATACTCCTGATGTCGATCTTGCTAGTAGCAGTTAGCGCTGAAAGATTAGTAAATTTTCGCACTAAAACTATTTTTTCAGATGACCTTATTGCACGTGTAAAACCTCTATGGTTGGCAGGCAATTTTGATAAAATTCACACACTACTTGAGCTTGAAAACAATACGCTCGGGCGCATTTTAAATTATCTACTTTGCCATCGCCATCAACAAGTTTCGGTGCTTGCTTTGGGGGCCAGTGAAATTGCATCGCTAGAACTCCGTCAGCACCAACAAAAAGCTTATGCCCTTGCCATAGTCGCCACAGTTGCACCTATTGTAGGTTTGCTGGGTACAGTGATTGGCATGATTGAAGCTTTTCACGTAATCGCCTATTCGCAGGGAATGGGTAATCCCGCTTTACTCGCCGGTGGTATTTCAAAAGCATTAATTAATACAGCGGCGGGATTAAGCGTTGCTCTACCTGCTTTGGCCATGCACCATTTTTTTAAGCATCGCTGCGTGATGTATAGCTTGTTACTCGAACAAACGATTAATCAGAGTGTTAATGAATGGTTTGCATCCTCGAATACTGATTCGTTCACTAATCTAAAAGTGGTGCCCCATGCGAATTAATCTTGGGGAGGATGAACAGCCAGAAATTGGTTTAATTGCACTCATTGATTGTATTTTTTTTCTGCTAATGTTTTTTATGGTGTCAACTTCATTTTCGCAGCAAACGGCAACACAAGGGCAACGTGAGTTGTCGGTTGTTTTGCCAGAGGCTAGCGCTAATTTGGATTCAACTACCTCTGTAGAAAAAATTATTACAATCAGTGTTGATAAAAAAGGCGGCCTATTTTTGCAGGGGGAATCTATATCAACTACCAAGCTTCAAGATTATCTGAAAAGTGTTGGTAGAGAAAACAAGCAAACCCTAATAGAGCTTGCGGGAGATGAAAGTGTTTCTTATAAGCATATTATTGGTGTGATTGATTTATGCCAATTTGAAGGGTTAACCAACATAGCCTTGCAAACTAGGAATAAGTAAAGTGGTTATGCATAGCTTTATAAATACATTCGTGAAAAGTTACCGCTACTTTTGGTGCTCTGTTGTCTTTCATGCAGGAATGATCTTCGTCCTAGGTCATATTGCACTAAAGCCTGTTGTTGACAACACGATTGATCAGCGGGTAAAGATTTCCATGAGCAACACCTATCGCATGAATATGCAGCAAGGTGTAAAACATATCGCACAGATTCAGAATGATTTAGTAAACACGTTAGATACTGAGGTAAAGCAAAATTTAAAACTTGAACCTATTATCGCCAAGGATATTGAAAATCCGAAAGTAACATCCTCTCAATTATTAGAATTAGCGCGCAAAATTTCCGAGAATATCCGCAAGATCGAGCGCGAGCTGCGAGTACAAGATCTACAGAAGGCTGTGTTTATGCCGCGTGAGGATGTGCTTAAGAAAGTATTGTTAATGGAGATTGGATTGCCGGCGTACAGAGGCAATACAACGCATGGGTCAGCCATGGTTAAAATGGTTAAGGATATGGAAGAACGGGCGCAAAATTCATTGCGCAATCGGGAGAGCGAGGTTAAAAGAAGAGGTGTCGGAAACTCTGCACTCGCTATAGAAAAATCTGATGAACTGAATACAGCTCGCAGCGGAGATAATGATCACAATATTATAAAAGGTATTGGTAGCTCGATAGATAAAGACAGTGAGCCAGAAAATGTACATATTAAAAATAATTTTGTTGATTTATGGCTGGATCATATTCCACCCGTGAATAGTCAACATCCAAAAAAAGTGGCGGGGCGAATTTTAAAGAAGGGCGGTCAATATGCGGATCGCGTTTTCGTTAATAGCTGGTACATCATCGGCCCTTTTGCACTTTCAGGCAAACACCCGCCAGAGTATGCCGTTGACTTGGAGGCGATCTATTACGGGAAGGACAATATTACCGTCGGTTGGCAATATGTGAGCAACTCACAATATCCTTTGATTCCGCCTCAAGTTGATAAAGCAGGTGTGTTCTATGGCTACACCGAAATTATGCTAGATCGCGAGCAAGATGTGTGGGTTTGGATTGGGGCAGATGATTTTGCGAGCCTTGAGCTGAACGATAAACTTATCTGGAATAGCGATGTGTTTAATAAAAAGTTTAATAGCTTGGCCTACGCTAAAAACAGTTCTGAGCGCAGCAATTGGAATCTAACTGAATTCAAACGCTTGGTTCACTTTAAAGCGGGGCGAAACACCTTCAAGTTCAAGTTAACCAATTCGGATACGACCACATTCTTCTCTCTTGTACTGACCAAGTGACCTGAATATATCTCAAGTACGGATTGAGGCTACAAGGGATGAAATACTTTGGGTTGAAGAGGTACGGCTACGGTAAGGTCTTAGTGGGGTGTGCAAGGAGATGGTGCAGGGGATTGTGTTAATGATTAAGGACGGTAGGTGAATACCCACTGTGTGTGGGCATTCAGGGCTGTAAGCGTTTAAAGCGCCTATTTCCCGATGATTCGTATTTACTCTATGCTTCGTACTTACAGAGGTAAGAGGTTTCTACGTCTGCACTCACTTTGAACTTTTGGTTGGCTTCAACAATGAAGGTTTGGCCTTCTTTGAAGGTTTCTGCTTTGTCGCTACCTGGCAATACCACGGTCAAGCTACCGCTAACAACAGTCATGTATTCCTTTTGGCTAGTGCCGAACTCGTAATCGCCTTTAGCCATTACACCTACGGTTGCAGGCAGGGTTTCAGTTTGGAAGGCGATAGATTTAACCGCGCCATTGAAGTATTCATTCACTTTAAACATGGAGTATCTCCGCCAAGGGTTTGGGTTAACTAGGATGCCTAGATGTTAACTGGCCGCATTTCAAGCACACATAAAAAAGGCCGCATCTTCATGCAGCCTTTTTTACTTTAATTTGGCTCCGCCTGCTGGACTCGAACCAGCGACCCAATGAT
>SYDJ01000048.1 GCA_005801205.1 Gammaproteobacteria bacterium | reverse complement strand
GACCGCTCGTTCTGGCACTGCACCACAATATTGGTTGGAATATGCGTAATACGCACCGCCGAATCCGTTTTGTTAATGTGCTGACCGCCAGCGCCACTGGCGCGGTAGGTGTCGATACGCAAATCGGCGGGATTGATATCAATTTCGATGTTGTCATCAATTTCCGGTGAGATAAATACCGAGCAAAATGACGTATGGCGACGGTTACCGGAATCGAATGGCGATTTACGCACTAAACGATGCACGCCCGTTTCGGTACGTAACCAACCAAAGGCGTATTCGCCTTCGTAGCGAATGGTCGCACTTTTAATACCGGCCACATCGCCAGCAGAACATTCTTCTAGGGTGACTTTGAAACCTTTGGCTTCGCCCCAACGCAAATACATGCGCAATACCATCTCTGCCCAATCTTGCGCTTCGGTACCACCGGAGCCAGATTGGATATCGAGGTAGGCATTGTTGGGGTCCATCTCGTTAGAGAACATGCGGCGGAATTCTAGAGCAGCAAGTTGAGCGTCGAGGCGCTCAATTTCAGATTGCACATCCGAAACGCTGGCTTCGTCGCCTTCTTCAACAGCCATATCCAGCAGTTCACGACAATCCGCCACACCTGAATCTAGGTCATCAATAGTCTTTACGACGTTCTCAAGGCCAGAACGTTCACGACCAAGGGTTTGGGCGCGTTCAGGGTTTTCCCAGACGTTGGATTCACCGAGCTCTAACTCAACCTCGGTTAAGCGTTCTTTCTTGGTGGCATAGTCAAAGATACCCCCTAAGCACATTGGTGCGCTCGGTAAGGTCTTTCAGGGCGTTTAAAAGCGGGTTAATTTCCATGGTAATTAATAATAGGTGCCTTAAATTGAGCTCCGATATGGCGATTATTCGCGAAAACGGAGCTAGAAATTGCGAGGCGGGCATTCTACATGAGAAGGCTGTTTAGGCCAAACTAGCAGGGCGATAAAAACAAAAAGAGCCTGATATAAGGCCCTTTCACGGCGATAAAACAAGTGGTTTAGTAATTAGTTACTGCTTCCCCATAAACCCAAAAGGCGCGAGGGTTAAGGTAAGGATAAAAAACACCGCAATCATCAGCGCCACAAAACGCAATGGCGACAACTTAAAGTTTTGCCATAGCGTGGGCGCTTGCCCCTGCTCTACCAACTCCGCATAGACTTTTTGTTGATTGGCAGTGCGCTCTGCTTGGTAAACGCGAATTAATTCTTTGGCGCGCTCGAGATTGGTTGCGTCAGGCAACCAAAGGCCATCCACCCCCAAACGCCAGAACCCTGCATGAGTTTCGTAAAAGTAGATGTCGTGTTCCGCTAACAGCTCGCGTACATCGCAAGCTTCATCATCAGGTACGTTTTGGAGTTTGAATAGTAAGATTGTCATTATTTAGAAAACACCACTGTCTTACTCCCATTCAATAAAACACGATGCTCCGCATGCCAACGAACCGCACGGTTCAGCACCACGGCTTCAGTATCGCGGCCAATCTCGGCCATATCTTCCGGCGAATTAATATGCGAAACACGCTCAACCGCTTGTTCAATAATGGGGCCTTCATCTAAATCGGCCGTTACAAAATGCGCAGTGGCGCCAATCAGTTTTACACCGCGATCAAAGGCTTGGTGATAAGGTTTTGCGCCTTTAAAGCCGGGCAAAAATGAATGGTGAATATTAATCGCGCGGCCATTTAATTTTTGGCAAAGGTCGTCGGATAAAATTTGCATGTAGCGCGCCAGCACTAAAAAATCTGACTGTAAATCTTGCATTAATTGCCAAAGTTGAGCTTCTTGCTCGGCTTTGGTTGAGGGTGTGATGGGCAAATAATGAAAGGGTAATTGATACCATTCCGTTAAATCGCGCATGACATGGTGATTAGACACTACACCAACAATATCAATCGGCAGCGAACCGTTTTTCCAACTATTCAAGAGCGCATTTAAGCAGTGCCCCCATTGCGATACCGCAATTAACACACGGGGTTTTACGTGGCTATCGGAAATTTGCCAATCCATTTTGTACTGTTCGCCGAGTGGCTTAAACAGCGAGCGAATTTGGCTGAGGTTATAACCTGCTGGGCACTCAAAAACGGTACGCATAAAAAAGCGGCGCTGTTCAACATCTTCAAATTGCGACGATTCTTTAATATTAAAACCCAAGGTAGCAAAGAGCGTGGCTACGGCGGCGACTATGCCTTTGGAATCTTGACAGCTAAAGGTTAAAACGATTTCTTGTACGCCAGGCATAAAATTTCCGTTGACTATTATTGATAAAGGCTGACTGCTAATGAGCGTGGCATTCTACGTGCACTTATTTTGAGGCGCAAACAAAACAAAAACGCCCCAATCACTCCGTGTTTTGCACGGAGTGATTGGGGCGTTAATAGGCATCTAGCCGCTAGCGGGTTCTTACGCGGGTAAGTAGTAAACCAGCCAAGAGAAGCAAACACAGCAGAAGGTCAACTGAACCGCCTTTTTTCTTACCAGCGGTTGTTGGCGGTTCTACGGGAGGCACCACGGGCGGCGGCTCAACTGCTTTGGCTGAACTGACCACACCGGGGTCTACTACGGCAGAGTTAACCAAACCATCGCTATCATTCGGGCCACCATCTTCGAGTGTCAGCTGTACACACAGGTGGCCTGCAGTTAAACCGGGCATCCACTCTGCCGCGCCGGGTGGTGGGCAATAACCTGCGCTACCCACTGCTGAATGGAGGGCATTGTCTGTATCGCTCACGAAAGTAACCCACTTACCCTTCTGGAACTTACGGTAAACCGCATTAGCCGGAATCGCACTCTGCTGTGGGATTACCACACGGACAGACTGGCCGGGTATCGGTAGATCGCTAATCGTAAAGTCAAAGATACCACCCACTGGCTCAAAGGCTGGGTCAACAATCAAATTGTCTAATTTACCCAGCTCACTATTCAGAATTTGCACGCCGCCAGAGGTGCCGCCACGGGCAAAGAGACCAAGGCCACACCGCACACCGGGGTCGCATTCAATCAGGTAAGCATTAGTACTATTCCCATGTTGCGGCAGTATGTTGGACGATGGCATGTTATCTAGGTAATCGGGGATACCATTGTCATCAAAGTCGCCCGTACCCTCTAACTTATCGCCAATGCCGTCTAGATCGGTATCTTTAATGTCATCCAAAACAGGCAAATTGGCGATAACGCGGAAGTAAGCTTGCGCCTGCACCACTGCACCCGCCGAATCTGTGACTGTAACCTGTACTTGATGGCTGCCCGTTAAACCTGCTGGATCAAAACTCCGGCTGGCATTTACTGGGTTTCCATCGGTATCGGCAAGGCCTTGAGTAGCAGACCAATCAAACGTGTGGGTGTCGAGTTTATTGGGATCGGCCACAGTCACACTCACACTGACCGGCCCTCCATTAGGTGTTACAAGGCTGGTATTCAGGCCGCCTTGGCTAATGGCGATGCTAATAACAGGCGGCATATTACCGTTGCGCAGGCTAACAGTGTGGCTACGGTTGGCACCACTGTTTACAGCACCCGCCAAGCGCACAATCAATTGGCTATCACCTTTATTTGCTACAGGCATTAAAACCACTGGTACAACCGCTTCCAATTGACCATCTGTGAGGGTCACACTGCCGTTAGTCAACGAATGCTCGGCAGGCGTTGCAGTTGTAGCAGCATCAAGTTCATAAGCAACTATGAAAGGATAATCTGGTGCCACTCCATTCAATAAAACTCTGAACTCAGTAGACGTACCGCGCACGGCAATTTGAGACTGGCTAAGCGATACCATAGGGCTCACCTTCACGATCTGAATATCAGATGCGCTGAGGCCGGCTGCACTTTTGGCTGTCCACTTGACGCTGTTTTTGCCCGGCTTGAGCAGCAATTTATCGCCACTTAGCCCTTCGGGCGAGCTAGTACAGCAACTTTCGCCCTTGCCATTGACCGACAATGCCAATAAGGCTTTATCCAAATCTGCTTGGCTGGTGCTTTCGGGCAAGCCCAACAACTGACGCACAGATACGGGGGTATAAAGCCCTGTCGCCTTAACACTGATATCCGCAGGTACTGTCAATATAGGTGCTGCAGGGTCAGCCGCAATCACTTTGATATTGAAAGCCGCCAAGCTCGCAGATTCGGTGCCGTCACTCACGCTGATAACAATATCTTTAGCCGTACCCAGATCCGCGGCGGCGGGCGTACCGGTTAAGACTCCCGTTGCGGTGTTAAAACTCAACCAACTCGGTTTATTAGTAATACTGAAAGTTAAGACTGCATCTTTATCAATATCGCTAGCGACCGGCACAAAGCTGTAGGCTTCATCAATTTTAATGCTAGAAACAGCTGCGCCCGCAATGCTAGGCGCATCGTTCACGGGTACAACCGTGACACTTACAGTTGTTGTGGCGGTATCTTTGCCATCGCTTACGGCAACGACAAAGCTATCTGCACCTTCATAATTGGCCACTGGTGTATAGAGCGTTCCACCGGTAATGCCCACCTCTGCACTACCCTGTTGCGGTTGGGTTTTTATTGTCCAGCTTAATGGCTCATTGTTAGCATCGGTTGCACTCAGGCTGAATGCAACTTTAGCGTCCTCATTCACGGTTACCGAAAAACTACTGCCTTGGGTAATGACCGGAACCTTATTAGGCTCAGCCTTAACGGTAAACGATTGACTGCTGCTGGCCGCCTCATAAGCTGCACTACCCGCAGAATCGGCCGACAAGGTACAGGTGCCAACCGCTACTAAGGTGACTTGGTTACCCGTTACCGTGCAGATCGTGGGAGTGGATGAACTGAAAGAAACCGAAAGGCCAGACGAAGTACTGGCACTCAAGCTCACGGTGGTGCCCACAATTTGATCACCTGGATTGGTAAAGCTAATGGATTGCGAGGCTTTTGGCGTAACCTCGTTTGAGGCTGATGAGGGTGTACCAGCACCCGCGCCATTGGTCGCTCTCACCGTGAAGGTATAAGCCGTACCGTTGGTTAAACCGCTTACTGTGATGGGCGAACCTGCACCCGTTCCGGTCAAGCCACCCGGGCTTGAGGTGACGGTATAAAGCGTAATAGCTGCACCGCCATTATTGGCTGGAGCCGTAAATGCCACGCTGGCCTGAGCATTACCTGCTGTTGCAGTACCTATGGTAGGCGCACTAGGCACCACAGCATTTACAGTGAAGCTACGGCTAACCTGAGTAGCGGCCAAGTAACTGCCATTTCCCGCTTGATCGGCATTAATCGTACAGGTGCCTACCTCGACAAACGTGAGCAAGCCACCCGTAGTGATGGCACAAACACTCGTTGTCGATGATGTAAATACAGGGGTTAAGCCGGAATCTGTCGTTGCTGTGAGCGTAGGCGAAGTGCCAAAGTTTTGCGCACCGGGGTTAGCAAAGGTGATGGTTTGGGTAGCTACCGGTGTAATCGAATTAGAAGCGGCCGAAGGTGTACCAGCACCCGCGCCATTGGTCGCTCTCACCGTGAAGGTATAAGCCGTACCGTTGGTTAAACCGCTTACCGTAATGGGCGAACCTGCGCCCGTTCCGGTCAAACCACCGGGGTTTGATGTAATGGTATAACCCGTTATAACTGCGCCGCCAGTACTGACCGGCGGAGCAAAACTAACACTGGCCTGAGCGTTACCTGCTGTTGCAGTACCTATGGTAGGCGCACTAGGCACCACAGCATTTACAGTGAAGCTGCGGCTAACCTGAGTAGCGGGCAAGTAAGTGCCATTACCTGCCTGATTGGCATTAATCGTACAGGTGCCTGCGGTGACAAAGGTGAGCGAGCCACCACCGGTGATGGTACAAACACTCGTCGTCGATGATGTAAATACAGGGGTTAATCCGGAATCTGCCGTTGCCGTGAGCGTAGGCGAAGTCCCAAAGTTTTGCGCACCGGGCTTAGCAAAGGTAATAGTCTGATTTGCTGGCAGCGTAATCGAATTAGAAGCTGCCGAGGGCGAACCCGCACCAACACCATTAGTCGCTCTGACCGTAAAGGTATAGGTTGCACCATTGGTTAAACCTGCCACCGTAATGGGCGACCTTGCACCCGTTCCGGTCAAGCCACCTGGGCTTGAGGTGACGGTATAAAGCGTAATAACTGCGCCGCCATTACTGGCTGGAGCCGTAAACGCCACGCTGGCCTGAGCATTACCCGCTGTTGCCACACCAATGATAGGAGCACCCGGCACCACGGCATTAACCGTAAAGGAGTGGCCAACCTGAGCAGCGGGCAAGTAAGTGCCATCACCTACCTGATTGGCATTAATCGTACATGTGCCTGCGGTGACAAAGGTGAGCGAGCCACCACCGGTGATGGTACAAACACTCGTCGTCGATGATGTAAATACAGGGGTTAAGCCGGAATCTGCCGTTGCTGTGAGCGTAGGCGAAGTACCAAAGTTTTGCGCACCGGGGTTAGCAAAGGTGATGGTTTGAGTTGCCTTTGGCGTTATCGAGTTAGAGGCTACCGAGGCTGCGCCAGCACCCGCAACATTATTGGCTATTACCGTGAAGGTGTAGGCCTGACCATTAGTTAAACCCGTCACCACAATGGGCGATGAAGCACCATTTAAAGGGGCAACATCCGCTGGGCTTGCTGTCACTGTGTAATTGGTAATGGCAGAACCACCGATATTCACGGGCGCTACAAATGCAACGCTGGCCTGAGTATCGCCCGCCGTTGCTACGGGGCTGGTAGGCGCAGCGGGCACCACTGGATTAACCGTGAAAGTTTGGCTGACCTGTGAAGCAGCCAAAAATGCAGTATCACCGGCTTGGTTTGTATTGATGGTACAGCTGCCTGCCGTTACAAAGGTCAGCACACCACCCGTGGTAATGGTACAGACACCCGCAGTCGCCGTGGTAAACGCAACAGGGTACCCACCACCCGCGGACGAAGTCGCTGTGAGTGTTGGGGATGTACCAAAGTTCTGTGCACCGGGGTTATTAAAGGTAATCGTTTGCGGCGATGCCGGTGTTATAGCGTTGGAAGCCGCCGAGGCTGCACCTGTACCCGCTGAGTTGGCGGCCGTTACCGTAAAGGTGTAAGTCACACCATTAGTCAGGCCGGTAACTGTAACCGGAGAGCTAGAACCCGTACCTGTTGCGCCACCGGGGCTAGCGGTGACCGTGTAACCACCCGCAAGGATTGCAGCGCCGCCGGTGCTAGCCGGTGCCGTAAAGGTCACGGATGCTTGAGTATTGCCGGCGGTTGCAGTACCAATCGTAGGCGCACCAGGCACTATGGCATTGACCGTAAAGGTGCGGCTAACTGTAGTGGCGGCATTCCACAGCCCATTGCCTGCTTGATCGGTATCAATCGTACAAGAACCTGCAGTAACAAAGGTCAGTGCGCCCCCCGCCGTAATCGTACACACAGCAGTAGTGGTTGAGCTAAAGGCTACTGTTAGCCCAGAACTTGCGGTGGCACTTAAGGTTGGTGTAGTACCAAAAGTCTGGGAACCAGGGTTGGTAAAAGTAATCGTTTGATCGCCTTTAGGCGTGGCCGAGTTGGAAGCGCCGGAAGCAACACTGGTTCCAATAGCGTTAGTCGCCGTAACCGTAAAGGTGTAAGCAGTCCCATTGGTAAGACCTGTCACAGTGGCCGTACAGGCCGCAGGCCCAGCACAGGTGCCAAATGCGCCGCCGGGGTTTGCAGTTGCAGTGTAAGTGGTAATAGCCGAGCCGCCGTTACTACCGGGGGCGGTAAAAGTGACGCTGACTTGCTCATCACCTGCTGTGGCTGTGCCTATGGTGGGGGCATCGGGTGCGGTAACAGCATTGCTGGTAGTAATGCCATTACCGGTTAGATCTGCGACTACCACGGCTGAGTCTGCACCTGCCGCCCAATCTTCAGCAGCTGCAATATTATAGGTTGTACCCCCTATTGAGCTGGTGCCATTTTTATTGAGGATCAGGTTAACCGCATTTTTATCGGTTGCGCTCAGCGTCATCGTAAAACTAGTACCAGATGTGATTTCTACATTGCTGGTATCGGTGAGGGCATAGGTACTTCCACCTTGCCCAGTGAACGTAAATTTGTTAGCCACTATGTCGTTAGTGGCACCGTTTGACTTTAACAATCCGGTAGCTGTCACTACGAGCGAGCCCGTTGAAGCGTTGTAGGTGGCAGACGTAATTGTGGGAACGGCCACATTGCTCACGGTGATGCCATTGCCTGTGAGATCGGCGATGACAACTGCCGAATCCGCGCCGGCATTCCAATCTTCAGCGGCAGCAAGGCGGTAGGTGGATACGTCCGTAGATAAAGTGCCATTTTTATTGAGAATCAGGTTAACGCCTGCTTTATCGGTTGCACTCAGGGTTAAGGTAAAACTGGTGCCCGATGTAACTTCCACATTCGCCGTATCGGTCAGGGCATAAGTGCTACCGCCCTCACCCGTAAAGGTAAATTTATTGGCGATGATTTCATTAGCGGCACCATTGAGTTTTTTCAAGTTAGTGGCAGTAACAGCCAATGTACCCGTACTAGCATCATAAGTAGCCGACGTTACTGTGGGAGCAGCCGTATTGGAAACGGTAATTCCATTACCTGTGAGATCTGCTGTTGCCGCTGAATCTGCAATAAAACCGGCTGCACCGGCAATGTTGTAGGTAATAGCACCGGTAGCACTCGTACCATTTTTGTTGACAATTAAATTGACTGCCGCGCGGTCTGTGGCGCTGAGTGTCAGGGTAAGAGTGGTGGCAGAAGAAATTTCCACATTAGCAGTGTCAGTCAGGGCGTAGGTACTGCCCCCCTCTCCGGTGAAGGTAAATTTGTTAGCAACCACATCGTTGGTTGCGCCAACGGTTGCGGTAAAGTTAGTGCCGGTAACGACTAGCGCGCCAGTGCTGGCGTTATAGGTGGCAGAGGTGATGGTGGGTGTCGGCGGAACAGCAGTTTCAAAGTTAAGATCATCAAGCGCCAATGATAGATTACTACCCGATATTCGGACGCTGGTAATGTTCTGGAAATTGGCATTACCAGACAGGTCGATATTCTGCTGTGTGTTATAAAAACCGTTACTTACATAATCAATTGCTGTGCCAGGATTTGCACCATCATATGGTGTAATGGTGATATTTACGTCTGCAGCCGCATCAAAACTCAAGCCACTGAGCCTGAAATAACTACTATCGCTAGCCTCGATCGTGATGCTGGTTATATTAAATTCACCATCGCTGTCAAATAAAAGGTAGTAGTCTCCTGCACTATCTCCAAGAGGCGAAAAACCTCCATTGTTTAAAACGATTGAGCTGTAAGTAGTATTCCCTGCAATCGTGTAGGTGACACCATCAGACGTAAAACTATTTGTGTTATTGAATGTAACACCGCTATCGTCGTCGTAATTTTCATCTGTGGGAGCCGCTGCATAAGCAATTGGAACCACCATTGCCAAAGCAGTGCCAAAAAGTAGTGAGCGCCATTTCAACAGATGTGTTTTGACGTAGGCCGCTTTTGATTGTTTGACGCTGCTGGAGGTGATCCACCACATGATATGCCCTCGGGAATGATTACTATTTATTGAAAATCAAATGGATTAAGTAAGACAGCACACGTCCACTGTGCGCATTGCGGCCACTAACTATACGATGGATAAATCCCTTGAAGAGCAATGATAAAATTCATCCCCAAGTAAGGATTGCGAATTCCCACTGGCAAGCCACCACCCACTGGATTAACGGAAGCTGTACCTGTAGGTGTCACGTTGCCATGCACACCACCGAGGCTAGCCTTGGTCGCATCCGGTGCGGTGTTGGTAAATAAACCATTAACACCACATTGGATGGGCCCGCCTTGGCAGTAGCGGATGAGACTTGCAACATGAAGCCTAGCTTAAAATACAGTTTTCGCGCGGGTTCATTCTGTTGATCAACCATTAGGCGCAACGGCTTATCGCTTTGGGTAGCAACCGTTTTTAAAGCCCATATCAAGGTAGTGCCGTAACCTTTACGGCGCATATCGCCCATGAGAGCTATATCTACAAGATGCAAAACTTCAGCACTAGCATCTACCACCAGTCTGCCGATGGCTTTGCCATAAGATTCAACAATAAAGGTTTCCGCACTCGGGAAAGAGGCTGCATAAGCGGTTTGCTACAAGTGAAACTGTTGCCGTAGCAAAGCATCCACCTGATCGTTGGGGAGGGGCATTTGATAAAAATAATCGCGTGCCGACATAAACAATCGTTCGAAAAACGCAGAGTCTTGAGCTTGCGCAGGCCGCAACCCAAGCCCATCAGCTAGGGAAATGTCAGTGAGCATAAGCCCTGTTCCTTTGTTATTCACGTGGTGGAGCTAGGGGTGCACATTCACGACCCCTAGAGAATCGCCAACAATAAAAAGGGCAAGCCAACGAAGGCGAGGAGTGTAGAGACTAGAACCATAGCCGCAACCTCTTCGGGTTGACGGTTGTAACGCAACGCAAGCAAGTAGTTAAACACGGCAATAGGCATAGCCGATTGCAAGAGCACAACCGCACGTGAAACGCCGGTTAACCCCAAGATTTCGCACACCGCATAACCTAAGAGCAAACCACCAAACACCCTTGCTAGGCTAAAGGCGATACTGCGGGATAAAAACTGGATTTTGAGGGTAGCGAGGGATACGCCCAGCGCAAGGGTCATAAGCGGTATGGCAATACCACCTAGCAAATCCACCGTGTTGCCCAGCCAGCGCGGCAAATCGGTGTGGGTAACAAGCAACACCACCGCAATCGCCATGGCGTACATAACAGGTTGTTTGGCAACAGAGAGCAAACGGTCGCGCCAACCACCCTCGGCAACCAACAATAAACCCACGGTAAAGGTGGCAACCATCATCACCATAAAAGAGCCAAGCGCTAGGGCTAAGCCGGTTTGCCCAAACGCAAACAAGCACAGCGGCAAGCCCATATTGCCGTTGTTGGGGAAAATCAACGGGGGGAGATAGGTTGCCACTGACAGCTTTAGGCTACGCAGCCATAACCAGCCGATGACACCCATGGCCGTCATGACGATGGCCGTAGCAAGCGCGACATCGCCCATAACCGCAGGCTCCACCTTAACCTTGGCCATTACGCTAATGATTAAGCAGGGAGTACCAATGTACATGACAATACGAGAGATAAAATCGGTAGGAAACTCAGTGCCGATTTTACCCCACGCATAGCCGATACCGGTGGAGATCATGATAGGTGCCAAAATGGCGAAGAGTTCGTTGAGCATTAAAGGGAACCAAGGGACGACAACAGGCTTTGCAGTTTATTGAAACACGATCTGCTTTGCCTAAGCATTGCAAAAAATTTCAATAAATTGATAGGTTAAACGCCCCTTAAGGTTGAGTTAAACGTCTCTTAATCCCTTTTGTACAACGCCTCGATAGTGGCGGACGCCAGTGTGACGCTTTTAACCATATAACCTGTGAGCGCCCCCGATGCGTTGGGGGGTAACTCGACCTTTTTAGAAAGCGCATAGACGGTAAATTGATAACGATGAACACCATGCCCTTTGGGTGGGCAAGCTCCACCAAAACCAGCCACGCCATAATCATTTTCACTATGCTGGCTACCCTTAGGCGCTGCACTCTGGCCTGGTTTACCTGCGCCAGCACTCAAGCTAGTGACATCGGCTGGAATATTCACTAACTGCCAATGCCACCAACCACTACCGGTAGGTGCATCTGGATCGTAAGCCATAACGGCATAGGCAAGCGTACCTTCAGGCGCACCACTCCAAGACAACTGGGGCGATAAATCATCCCCCACACAACCAAAGCCATTAAACTCTTGTGATTTTTTCATGTGTTTGCCGGGTGCAATATCTGTGCTTGTTAACACCAATTTTGCAGGCTCTGCCGCTGCCAGCAAAGGCGCAAGAAAAAAACTGCCGAGTATTATCAAGCCTGCTCCAACATTTTTACTTGAAAACACGTATTGCAGATTAGTCATCGGAAGTAGTGCTTTAATTCGTAAATTGAACATAAATTATCCTTTATGTGTAAATGTAAACAGAGGGTATTACCAATCTGGCAGACGCATCCAGAAAGTCTAAAAATTGTATTGCGTTGCACAAAACAGAACAATAATAAAAAATAGAAACCATCTTTGCATATTACGCAACAAAACGAGTATTCCCCATGCTTGACGCCATACGTATTTACCTAGCCATTGCTGAAACAGGAAGCCTTTCTAAAGTGGCTCGACTAGAAAATATAGCCGTTTCATCGGTTTCGAGAAAACTGGATACGTTAGAAGCTGATTTGGGGTTCAAATTATTTAACCGCAGTTCGCGCCGAATGATGCTCACCGATGCTGGCGAACAGTTTCTGCCGCGCGCCAAAAACATACTGCTAGAGTTGGATGAAGCCAAACACGATATGTCCGCTCTAAGCTCTGATCCCAAGGGCTTACTCACTATTACTGCGCCCTCGTCCTTTGGGCGCATGTATGTCGCCCCTGCGGTAACACGCTTTCTTCAGCGCTACCCGCAGATGGAAATTGATTTACATATTGGCGATGAGATTATCGATTTATCCGCGCGGCGCATTGATATAGCGGTTCGCATTGGCGTATTGCCCGATAGCGATTTAGTGGCAACGCAGCTTGCGCCATCCAAACGTTTGATATGCGCCAGCCCAGAGTACTTGGCAAAATACGGTCGCCCTAAAAGCCCACAAGATTTACTGCAACACAATTGCCTAATAGCGACTAATGCGCAAACGGTTTACGGTTTGTGGAGTTTTGCGAGCGTGAATAAAGGCGCACCATTACCTGTGAAAGGCACATTGAAAAGCAACGATACCTATTCACTTTTGCGTGCAGCTGTCGCCGGTATTGGCATAGTGCATTTAGCCAGTTGGCTGGTGAAAGATATGATTGTTTCTGGCCAACTTATCCCTATTTTTACAGATGATAAATTTCCCGCAAAAACTGAACCCGCTATTCACGCCGTAAGAATGCCGGGGCGCTCCCATGCTGCAAAAGCGCAATTATTTATTGCGCATCTTCGCAGTGAATTTGGCGAACCGGCGTATTGGGATAGAGAGATTAGTGAATATCTATTTGCCTAACATGCGCAGCAGGGTTCGGTCTTTATCCAGAAGGTGATGTTTACACGCTCCTGCGATATGCAAAACGATGGCGACTACAAGCGTGTATCCAATAATTTCATGCGCTTGTTCACCGACTGCCGACAAAAGCTCGTTGTATGGAATAACCTCCCCGGGATTCTTGGGATCATGGTTGCCATCAACAATCGTCCAACCAAAAATGCCGAAACCATGCCCGCTCATTCCTGAATAAAGCATTCCCGTGATGGGCATCGCCATGGTGCCGAGCAGTAATATCCAGTGAGTGACTTTTGCCATTAGCTGTTCAATTTTCTGATATTGCCCCACAGGTGCAGGCCAACCCTTTTTTATTCTCCAGCCAACACGCAACAGAATCACCACAAAAAGAATAATGCCTATCGATTTATGCAACTGATAGAGCGACCAAGATTCTGTGTTCGCCATATAAATACCCACAGCGGTAAGTGCAATGAAACAGATTGCGATTATCCAGTGCAGACTCCGGGTGGTTAGACTCAGTTTATCGTTTGTATCCATAGCAATACCTTCTGATTGTCAGTGTGAAATGTGCAAGTCATTTCAGCGCTAACTAACAAAAAAAGCAGCCTTTATGGTGCGAGTATCCGAATTCGGGGATTAATGGTGGCTTGGGGACGAATGTGTGACAAATTTATACGCATTCAATGCTTGTTTGTAGCCTTTGCTCAAGGGCAGCACATGCGCATTGCGCAGAGCGATAGCACCGTTGCCGGCTGGTTGCGCGATGATACGATCAATTGCCGCTATGTTGACTATGTGAGAACGGTGGATACGAATAAAACAACCGGCAGGCAAACTCTGCTCAAGTTGTTTCATTGAGACACGCAAAAGATATTTTTCATTCCCACAGGTAAGTTCCATATAGTTCCCCGCCGCGCTGATGAAATCCACCGAGTCCCATTTGATCAAGCGCTCCCCATTCCCTTTCATAACCAGAACACTGTCGTCTTGACGAGCGGGAGGGGTTTCCGTAGACGGCGATGCGATGAAGTTATCTGCGGGTTGTGTGGAAACTTGCTGCGAATCTGTGTGTTTCGTTGTGCGCTCGATTGGGCGGCGTAAAAGCAACTCCCAAATGATCACAACAAATCCTAAAACACTTAGCTGAGTAGGAAAAAAATAGACTGCGCTGGCAGCAAAATTCCGTTGCGGATTTAAAAAAACATCCACGCCAACACGTGCAATCAATGCCGCACTGAGTGTCGTAGTCAACAACCCAGCATAATGAAATATAAAGTGTGAACCTTTACTTTGATGAATCCGTCGTAATTGCGCGATTAATAAGGGGGTAATAACAAGCCAATGTGCGTACTCCTTTAAGCTCCAGATAAAAGAGCTTAAAAAAGTAGCCGGTGATATGAGTACGAGCTGGTTATAAACGATGCAATATAAAGCGGCACAAGTGAGGAATACCCCCCACCCGACAAAAGACAGACCAATCTCCTTATCCCACAAAAAACGAGGTGCTAAATCCGCTGTTCGAATCGCTAACATTTAATGCTCCGTACATTGATATAACTTGAAACTAGATTAGACCTGCGGCTTCCTTTTAAACACAGAAAAACCATCCCCCAAATCATTTGCGGGCTCAACTTTAGCTGATTCCGTTTTAGATGAGGGCGCGCGGCGTTTACCTACGTTCTTTTTATCCTTAGTTCGCACTTTTACTTTCACATCTTTATCGGCTGATTTCTTTTTATCATCAGTTTTCTTTTTAGTGCCCGCCGCTTTGCCAGATGATTTAAGTTTATCCGGCCCTTTATAGTGCCCTACTAAGCCCGGAATGCTAATGATTTCAAACTTAAGGTTTAAATAGCGCTCAATACCGTTGGTGAGATTCCAATCGTTGGCGGCAACAAAAGAAACCGCGCGGCCTTCAGCATCGGCACGGCCAGTACGGCCAATGCGATGCAAATAATCGTCGCCCGACTGCGCCATATCAAAATTAACAACCAAATCTACACCGGGAATATCCAAACCGCGCGCGGCAACATCGGTTGCGACTAGCACTTGGGTTTTACCTTGGCGGAAAAAATCCAACGAGATACGGCGCTGATCTTGCGTAATATCGCCGTGCAAAGCGCTCACTTTGTATTTGTTGTAGCGCAGCACGTTATCTAACTGCACCGCTTTCGCTTTGGTGTTAGTAAAAATTACCACTTTTTCAAAGGGCGATTTTTCTAAGAGTGCGATTAATAATTTTTCTTTGTGCTTAACGTCATCGGCCAAAATCATTTGTTGTTCAATGGAGTTGGCAACTTCTTTTACCGTAATCTCTTCAGTATCGCCTAACACAACTTGCTTGATTAAATGACGAATACCTTCTGGCTCTAAAGTGGCAGAGAACAACAAGGTTTGACGATCGGTACTGCAGGTTTTTGCGATGGCCATTACATCTTCGCTTAAACCCATTTCTAACATTCGGTCGGCTTCATCCAAAATCAAAAAATCCAAGCCGGTAAAATCGGTGGATTTATGGGTGACGTGTTCTGCCAAACGGCCGGGTGTACCCACTACGATTTCTGGGTTTTTGCGCAGCATCGCTTTCTGATATTTAAACTCTTCACCACCACACACCATACCGACTTTAATATGGGTAAATTTCAAAAGCTGCTGTGCGTTTTTAAGAATTTGACGCGCCAACTCGCGGGTAGGCGTCAAAATTAGAATGCGTGAACTTTCTGGCGTGGTCGTCGGAGTGGTGAGAATTTTTTGCAAGGCCGGTAAAAGAAACGCGGCAGTTTTACCGCTACCGGTTTTGGAGCTTACCAAGAGATTTTTACCCGCTAACACTTGCGGAATTGCTTGCAACTGCACGGGCGTCGGCTGTTCGTAGCCGTGCGCATCAATCGCCTTACGCAGTTGTGGGTCGGCAATCAGCTCATGAAAATGGGTTGATGTCATGGTAAGTCCTCAGAAAATAGGGTTAAAGCAAACGAAAAGGCGCGCAATCTACGCAGATTAAGGGCACTTATCAACCAAAACGGCTCATATAGAGTAAAACCGCCTGCAATCCCGCCAGAGGATGCGTAAAATGCCGCCCTCGATAAATCTGCGTCACCTTTAGATACTGCTTAGGTTAGATGCTGCTTAGGTTAGATACTGGTTGCTATGAGAATCATGTTAGCCCCGATGGAGGGCGTTGTAGAACATCACGTGCGCGACATTTTGACACGTATTGGCGGGTTGGATGGCTGCGTAACCGAATTTATTCGCGTAACCGACCAAAAACTCCCCTACCGCGTCTTTTACAAATTCGCACAAGAGCTGGAAAGCAACTCACTTACGCCGAATGGCACGCCCGTTAAAGTGCAATTGCTCGGCAGCAAACCCGAACCTATGGCCATAAACGCCTTGGAACTGGTGCACTACGGCGCGAAATCTATCGACCTAAACTTCGGCTGCCCCGCCAAAACCGTTAATTCCCACGAAGGCGGTGCATGCTTACTGCGCACGCCAGATCGCGTTTACAGCATTATTAAAGCCGTGCGCGATGCCGTGCCCAAAGACATCCCCGTATCCGCCAAAATCCGCTTGGGTTTTGAAGACAAATCCACCTACATGGAAAACGCGAGCGCGGTGGAATCAGCGGGTGCCAATGAACTCACTGTTCACGCCCGTTCCAAGGCCGACGGCTACAAACCGCCCGCCTACTGGCATTACATCGCCGAGATTAAAGCCAAGCTAAAGATTCCGGTCATTGCCAATGGTGAGATTTGGACAGTAGAGGATTATTTGCGTTGCAGAGAGCAATCCCACTGCGACGATGTGATGCTCGGGCGCGGCTTGCTTTCCTGCCCCGATTTAGCTCGCCAAATAAAAGCGCATTTAGCTGGCGAAGAATATCAACCAATGACATGGCCAGAAATCTGCCAAATGTTGTTTGACTACTACCAAAAAACCACACCGCTTTACGAAGAGCGAAACTGCGGCAATCGCGTAAAGCAATGGCTGATGTATTTAAGCCGCCAATACCCGCAGGCTCAAATTTTCTTTGACGATGTAAAACGAAAAAGTAAACCACAAGATATTGAAGATTGTTTCGCGCAAGCATTAAGTCTATGTCAATAACAACACCCTAAAAACAAAAAAGCCCGCAAAAATGCGGGCTATCTATTACAAACAAAGATCTATTCAAGCAACGCATCTATGGCAGTTGCCAGTTCTTTAGTCTCTTCAATTTTTTCCATCATTTTAACCAAATTAATACCTAACTCGGTTGCCAAACTATTGGGGAAACTAGCCAAAATCGCGGCACTATCAGCGCCCTCTTCGTTCATTTTATTGATATAAAGCGCAATATTCACAACACCCGCCAAACGCGGAAACAACTCAGCTTCGTGCGGATCTAACTGGTAACGAATACTCTTAACAATGGCGTCAGGGAATTTCCAGCGATGCGCAAGCTCAGCACCGGCTTCAGAAAAATCAAAGCCTAAATAATTTTTTTCGATATCAACATTGCGTGCACCTTTCTCGACAACCTTTTGCATTTCTGCGCATTCGTTCGGCAAGAGAATGTGAATGAGTAACTCACCGATATTGTGAATCATGCCGCAAGTAAACGCGGTTTCAGCATCATCGTGGGAATAGCGCGCCATCCACTTACAAATGGCTGCAACGGCAAAACTATCGCGCCAAAATTTCTTAATATCAAAACCTTCCGGCGCTTTAAAAGCTCCCGTTAAGCCAGACGCCAACACCAAGGTGCGCACCGCATTAAAGCCCAACAAAAACACGGCATCGTTTACCGAACCTACTTTACGATTGCCACCATAGTGTGCCGAGTTAGCTGCGCGCAATACCTTAATAGTCAGTACCTGATCTGCGCTTATCTTTTTCGCGATAGCATCATTGCTCACATTCTCGTCGCCAAAGCTTTCTATAAGCTCCTGAACAACCTTGGGAATATTGGGCAATTTTTGAGCGTTATCTATTAGGTTTTGTAAATTCACGATGTCGCCTCGCTTTATCTTTATGGATAGTACATATGCTGATAATAGTTCAGCTTCAGCTGTTTGCTAACTTTATTTATATAAAAAATTTATGTCTGTGACGCATCGGAATATGCAAAAACGGCCAAGAACAGCCAGAGTCAAACAACGAACAATATTCCCTCCTTATATAGGGTTGCGAGTAAGTACAAGGCAACCACAAATAAGGCCGCCATCACCCTGCACTGGTGGCGAGCAATCCCATGGACAAGGAGAATGTATCTCGCCAAAAATGAGGCTTTTAGTTGATGCCGAAGGTGTATACCGGCCTCCTGACACGTCAACACATTGAATTGGTGCAAAGCTAGCGTTAAGTGCCTGTCATGTCGGCGCAAGTTCAGCTCTGAGGGATAAACTTTATGGAAGCTATTACACGTTGCTTGGAAGTTTGCTTCATAATAAAACGACTCTGTACGATTACAGAGTGAGGAACAATAAAGAAGAGGACAGAAATGCTCTACCAAGGCAGCTGCCATTGCGGCGCAATAAGATTTGAAGTTGAAGCACCCGATGACCTTGAGGTCGAAAACTGCAATTGCTCAATCTGCGCTATGACGGGATTTTTGCATTTGATTATGCCGCAGCGCAATTTTCGCCTTATCACCGGTGCAGAAAATATCACCACCTACACCTTCAACACCGGCGTAGCCAAACACACATTCTGCAAAACCTGCGGCGTCAAACCTTTTTACACTCCCCGCTCGAATCCGGATGGTGTCGATGTAAATTTGCGCTGCTTAACCCCGCAACCAAAAAACGTGCGGATTGTAAATTTTGATGGGCAGAACTGGGAAGCAAATGCACATAGTGTTGCGCATAAAAGCCGGTAACCATATCGAACACCTAGAGGCCCCCCTTCAGCCCAAAGCCAGTATTCATTTCGCTCTTTTGTGTCGTCAACCAACTCCCCCCACCAACAAAACAATATTTATTTATCGATAATCGATAAATAAATATTGAAATATATGTCTTTAATGCTATTCTTTGGACATTCCAAGATAACAGGAGATGCAAGTGAACATCCGCAACCATGAGCGAATCGCTCAAATTAAAAAACTGAGCCGTTATTTGTACCTAATCCTCACCGGCATACAGTATGTGCTTTGGGCTCTATGTCCATTGGCGCTATTTTCGCTTTGGGCTGGCACCGAAGGAGTCATCCATCTCGACAAACCAATCAATGTTGCGAACTTGAGTCTCCTGCAGCGTTGTTTGATGACGATAATTGCTTCTGGTGTTTTATTATTGCTGTTAAACGTTATTCATCATTTACGGCAGTTAATTCTGTACTTTGCAAACGGTGATATTTTTCACAAAAAGGCTATAGATCATGCGCGAAAGGCTTTGCAGAACGCACTTATTATCTACGGGTCTTATGTCCTTAGCTCGCTTGCAATGTGGAGTTATATCTATATCACCCATCAAAGCTTTCATGTGTCCTTCAACGGAAAATTCGTTTTCGGGCTTATTATTTTTTGCTTGATGTACGTATTACTCTCGGCACTAGAAATTGGGCGCGATCTTAATGAAGAATCCGAGCTGACGATATGAGGAATTTATATGCCAATTATTGTTAATTTGGATGTGGTTCTTGCCCAAAGAAAGATGCGTTTAAACACCTTGGCGGAGCTTGTCGATATCACACCGCAAAATCTTTCGGTACTGAAAACAGGCAAAGCTAAAGCGATTCGTTTTGACACGCTGGAGAAAATTTGCGCCGTATTGGAATGTCAGCCAGGTGACATTCTGGCGTTCTCAAACGAATCAGCGCCCGCTACTTAAATGCCCGCTACTTAAATGTAAGTAACCTTTTCATTAACTCAGTTTCATTTTTTCATGTTGGTCTGACCCTATATTGGATGGCTAGGTATTCCTACGCCCAAATTTTGCAAATAAGGTATTTTTTATGAATTGTTTTTTAAAAACAAAAATGATGATCAGACTTTTATGCCTCTTCGTTTCGCTGGGGTTAATATCCTGTAACAACTTAGCGGATACCCTCGGCACACAGGTCTTACGTATTGATAACCAAAAAATAGAAAGTCTTGTGCGCAAACATGAGCAAGCCTCCTACACACTGGTATTTGAAAACGGTTCAAGAAACTGTATTCCGCGTTGGGAAACACTGTTTAAACAGTTGCCCGCTGACGTCAATATATTTGCCTACAATCGCCCAGGTTATTGCAAAAGTTCGCCCGCAAAAACAGAGCGCACCAGCGACAATATAGTGAATGAGCTGCGCCACACTTTACAGCAGCAAGGGTTGAAACCTCCTTATATTTTGATCGGTCATTCCCTGGGCGGCCTTTATATGCAGCATTTTGCCCGACAGTATCCAAATGAAGTTAAAGGATTGGTTTTAGTTGATGCTGTTTATCCCGGCATCCTGAAAAATCCTGAAGAATTTCCTTGGTATGCAAAATTGGGTATGACTACATTCCTGTCGAGTGATATGAAGGAGGAAATGTATTTGGCGCATACCAGCGGCGCTATTATCGACTCACTACCCGCTATTGATCACATGCCTATAGTGCGATTATTTAATTACCCCAAACGTGCAATCGAAAATGGCAACGCCAATTATGTTGATATGGGTATGGTGAATAGAGACGAAAAGTTGATTGAAAAAATAAAAGCTATGTATCCACGCGCGAAAACTGTGGTGGCGGATTCTTCTCATCAAATGCAAGAGACGTCACCCGAAGTGGTGGTACAAGCAATTCTTGAGGTGATGCAAGCCAAGGGGGCCTTACAGTGATCACTATAAAAAATATAGCGCTGCAAATTATCTGCGCTTTTCTGATAATTTCATCAACCGCTTATGCAGAAGATAAGGCCCAGCCACAAACGCTGGAAGAATTAAAAGTCGCTATAGAAAAAGTGCGTGTTGAATCCGGTGTGGCAGGTGTAAGCATTGCGATTGTCGATAAAAATGGCCCGGTTTGGATGGAGGGATTAGGTGAGGCTGACAAATCCAATCACAAGCCGGTGACTCAAGATACTTTATTTCGCATTGGCTCAACATCAAAAATGTTTGTGGCGCTATCAATTTTGCAATTGATCGAGCAGGGCAAATTGGATCTGGACGACAAATTGGCTGATCTCGCTCCTGAAATTTACTTTGAAAATGAATGGGAAAAAACTCAGCCGATTCGATTGGTTCATCTGTTGGAACATACAACAGGTTGGAATGACATTCCATTTTCGGTCTATTCTCATCAGGACGCCAATATTACCTTGGAAGATGGGCTGGCCTTTAATCCTCATTACCGCAAATCGCGTTGGGTTCCCGGCACCCGCTTCGCCTACAACAATGCGGGCCCCGCAATTGCCGCCTATATAGTGCAAAAAGTAACAGGCCAGTTATACGAAGATTATGTGCAAGAGCATTGGTTTAACCCTTTGCAAATGAACAGCGCAACCTTTTTTGAATCTGAACTTTATAAGAAAAATGGTGCAAAGAATTATTCGCCAGCAGGTGTCAGTTTTGATTACTGGAATTTCATTCTTCGTCCGGCCGGTTCTATAAACGCATCAACAGCGGACATGGCGAACTATTTACAATTTCTTATAGCGCGTGGCGAACATAATCAGCAACGTTTATTGAGCGCGCAATCCTTTACTCGCATGGAAACCCCGACTTCAACCTTGGGTGCAAAAGCAGGTACTCAGTCAGGCTATGGATTGCACAATTATGTAACAGGTTTTAAGCAGGCCGGAATTGCATTTCGTGGTCATGACGGTGATCTTCCGGGTAGCCACACTCGCTTGAGTTATGTGCCGGAGTTAAATATTGGCTATGTGTTGATTATGAATCAGGATCACTATCCAGCCTTACATAAAATTCAAGAATTAATTCGTGGCTATTTATTAAAAGATGTAAACAAACCCGAGCAAAAACCCATTGAACTGCCGGAAAAATTCAAACAACTTTCCGGCTACTATATTCCAATCGCTTTGCGTTCGGACTCGTTCGGATTAATTTCAGAATTGGCGGGGTTGATGCATTTCACTGTGAGCGATAACAGGTTACATCGTATGCCACTATTCGGTGGTTGGGATGCACCCAGTGATGATTACGCAATAAATGAACATACGCTCGTCAGCAGTTATACAGGCTTACCGACAATCGCCATAGTCAATGACCCGCTTGCAGGTGAAGTGGTTGAAGTATCCAGTGATGTAATGGAGCCAACCTTGAGGCGAGCGTCTGCATTTCGGGTCTTCGGCACATTCGGTTTTATTGCATGCACCTTAGCTCTGAGTGTTATCAGTATTTTGTTTGCGTCGATTTGGTTGGTGCGATTAATCCGCCGAAAAATCTCAGGTGCGACTGTGAGCATTCGCTTATGGCCGCTCATTACCTCAATCACACCAGTTTTAGGATTGGGCGTGTTTCTTGTGTCCGCCAATATGGAGGCCATGGGTGAAATTTCGCTGGCGACCTTATCGATTTTTGTTTGCACCAGTCTTTACCCAATATTCGCCGCTTATAGCCTGATTAATATCTATCGGCTACGCAATGCCCAGGTAAATTCAGTCATGTTTTGGCATTCCACTACCTTAAGTATTTGTCATCTTAGTTTGGCTATTATGTTGGCCTCTTACGGTATGCTTATGATGAGGCTGTGGGTTTAATAATTGAAGCAGATGACGACCTTGAAGTTGAAAATTGTGAATGTTTGATGGGCAGAACTGGGGGGCCAATGCATGTAGTTTAGAGATATAGACAAGCTTACTCATGCTCGACCAAAAGTGGAGACCCAGCTCTTAAAAGTAGGTTGGGCAGCAATGTCCAACACCGCGAGGACCAGATAAAATAACAGCCAGATATTTTTACACCACCTGAAAAT
Organism: Gammaproteobacteria bacterium; assembly: GCA_005801205.1. GTDB lineage: Bacteria > Pseudomonadota > Gammaproteobacteria > Pseudomonadales > Cellvibrionaceae > Cellvibrio. The sequence continues at coordinate 1,653 of SYDJ01000048.1, read as the reverse complement.
ATTTATTTTATTTCGACCTGTTATGTTGGGCATTGCTGCCCAACCTACGAACTAATTTTATTTATATAAAAAATGCATTTCTGTGACGCATCGAAATATACAAATAAACCCGGTACAACAAGCGGGTAGCCAATGAATAATCTGCCCTCTTTTTGGTATGCGCCCGTCAATCCATATCATAGGAGAACTGCTAGACACTTGTGGCACAGGTTGGGAGACACCTCCGATAACCGACATTAGAGCCTATCGGCCATTCTGGTTGATGATGGCAGCGGGCTTATTCAGATCTGCCGCAACCGAACCGATAAAGTACGCACCGCCCCTCCTGAGCAAGACAACGCACACGACTTAAAACTCTGATTGAAACCCTACCAAGCATAATTTGACTGAGCGACTCGAAGTAAAAAGATTGCAAAAACCGCTACTAAGGGTTTAAAGTTAATCCGCACTAAGAGCGTTTAGCCCATTAAAAAATGCCTCTCATCAGAGGCATTTTTTATTTTCATAAGCCACGTATTTAACTGAACCAATATGAGTAATAACACCGAAACCAAGAAGGAACACTCGTCTATAACCATCAAGGTGTGGGATCTGCCTGTACGTATTTTCCATTGGTCGCTTGTGGTTTTATTTATTACCGCCTATGTTACCAATAGTTTGGGTAGTGATTACTTTATCTACCACTTGTGGTCGGGCTATGCACTGATTGTGCTGGTGATTTTTAGAATTGTGTGGGGAGTGGTCGGCACCTATCACGCGCGCTTTACTCACTTTCTGAAAAACCCTATAACGACTGCACAATATGCGCTCAGCCTTTTCAAAAAAAAGGAAAAATACTATTTAGGCCACAATCCGCTTGGCGCAGTAATGGTGGTTATTTTATTAATCGCCACGTTGGTACAGGCGATTACCGGCCTCTTTACTAACGATGAAATTTTTAATGTAGGCCCTTTATATGCGTACATTGATGATGAATTGAGTTTGCAACTCACCTCACTACATCGCCAACTGTTCTATTGGATTCTGGGTGCAATCACATTGCATATTCTGGCTGTTATTTTCCACGTGGTGTTCAAACGCGACAATATTATTAAAGCCATGTTTACCGGCAAAAAGAATCTACCCTTTACAGGAGAAATAAATTCTCAAGCAACCGATGCCCAAGTCTCAATCAGCTCATCTAAAATTTGGTTGGCTATTGCAATTCTTATAGTGCTCGCCGCTATTCTTGCCGCAGTCATTTTGACCGCGCCAGAAGCTGTTACCGATATGGAATATTAAGTTCATCCCTAGGCCACTCACCCAAAAGTTATACGCTGAGAATACTCTAACAACACTCTTATGCAGCACTTAATCAGTACTCAGAGAACAGCTCCACAAAAGGATCTCAGACATGATAACCGGCGCAATAGCACTGAGATTCCATGCTTATATTTACCTGCTGAAGCGAGAAAATTCTGCACTTAAACGACCAATTCAAGACTCAACTTTTACTTAGGGTTTTGATAGGCAAGCTAATCCCGTAGAATGGCCGCCTGTTTTCACCTCAGCCGGTCGCACTCATGTCCAACACCCTTGAAGCCAATGACAGCCATACGCCAATGATGCAGCAATACTTACGCATCAAAGCCGAGCATAAAGACGAAATAGTGT
>SYDJ01000047.1 GCA_005801205.1 Gammaproteobacteria bacterium | reverse complement strand
TGCCCGAACTACTACGGCAACGCCCCAATGCTCGCGTGATAATTGTCGGCGGCGATGACGTAAGCTACGGCAGCAAACCACCCGCAGGCACCACATGGAAAAACCTCTTCTTAAATGAAGTACGCGACAAACTGGATATGAGCCGCGTACATTTTGTGGGGAAAATCGCTTACCCCAATTTTATAAAACTCCTGCAAATCTCCACCGTGCATGTGTATTTAACCTATCCCTTTGTATTGAGCTGGAGTTTATTGGAGGCCATGAGCCTAGGCTGCGCCATAGTCGCAAGCAACACTGCGCCCGTACAAGAAGCCATCACTCATGATGAAACTGGGCGCTTGGTGGATTTCTTTGATAAAGAAGATTTAGTAGCGCAAGTAGTCGATTTATTACAAAACCCCGTTGAGCGAGAACGCTTAGGCAAAGCAGCACGGGAACATGCTATTGCGCATTATGATTTGCAGACGGTGTGTTTGTCTAAGCAGTTGGAGTGGGTGGACGGGCTGACCAAGAGGATGCCATAAAACAAAAACGCCCGAGCAAAAGACTCGGGCGTTTTTGTTTTAGCAACCCACACGGAAAACATCAACTACCAGGAATACCTTGAATAGTGAAATACTTATCCATCCCAGTCCACTGCAGCATTTTCCAAACCTCTTTATTGCAATGACACAACTTTATATCGCCGCGCTCAGAGCCCTTGTGCTCTTTAAACAATAAAAGCATTCCTAAACCGGTAAGCGTTAATGTAGGCGCCTGTGTAAAGTTAAACTCAAACTGACCTATACCGTTTTCTTGCGTCTCCTCAAGTAAACGTCGCCATTCTGACCGCAAATGCTGATCCAAATTACCGCACACATTAATACGTAAACTGTGCCCATTGTTAATGGGTAGCCAGTCTATACTCGCGCCATTAAACACTGTCGCCTTAGCTGCCTCAATATTGACATCCATCACAGCTTTTTTGAGCACCGGCCCCGGTGTTACCGGAACAATTTTAGGGCGTGTCGATTTCGGCATGGTCGCATGAGGGCGTGCAACACGTGGTGGCCCACCCATAGGATCGGGGTAGTCGCTAGACACAACGTCATCCCACGAGCTCGCCTGTCGCTGGGTGCTAACAACATCATCAATCAGATGGCCACGGGCTTTCTTCGCCTGCGCATCTTCATCATCAGCTCGCGTTACGTTTTCTTCGCCCATAAAGGGCACTTTACGCCTCATATGGCGCCTCCAAACCTATGTATTTGTTATTAAAAAACAGGTGGATATCTATCAACTCAACGTTACCTAAACCACAAAGAACTCTTCCACAGTATAGATAAGATTTAGAACTTGGCATTTCTATTGTTTTATTGACAGACTTTTAGCTGATTTTTTCTCAGAATCATAGCCACTTAAACTTTTCTTTTATTGCAGACACATCTATTATTTTTGTTTATGATGAAGAAAAGCTATATATGGCACTGGGCTAACGCCTTAATGACAGGAAAATCTGTAACAAGCCAAAGGATCAAGTGAGTTAATTATGTTTGCAGGGTAGCTAGGTCGCCAAGGCTGTTTATCACCTATTAACAAGCACTTGAGTAGCACAGCATTCTGGTTAGCGAATGTTAGATGCGCGCGGCTATCACTATTTATGTGTTAAGTGATAAGAGCTTGCGGATTAACCCAAGACTCAATAATCACCCCTAGTGGGACGCTATGCCATATAAAAATAATGCTGTGGGACTCATTAAAAAAGTCCGAAAACTTTTTACCACTGTAAACCACACAGAAATCACTGAACGATTCCGCTTGGCGGAGCAAGCACTTTGGGCCAGCGAAACTTATCTCAATGCCATTCTGCGTTACTCGCCTGCGTTAATTTCAGTGAAAGACTTAGACGGCAATGTTGTGCTCGCCAGCGATCACTTCAAGCTTATGGCGAATATCGATGATGCAGGGTTTGTGGGCAAAAATATCTTTGATGTTTACCCTAAGGACGTTGCGCAATCCATTTGCGATATAGACACTGCCACAAAAACCAAACAACAAACCTTTGAAGTTGAATTGGATTTAATGCACAAAGACGGCAGCATGCACACCTATTTAATGGTGAAGTTTCCGCTGCGCTCTAAAGAGAACCGCGTGTTCGGCGTGTGTACCATTGGCACCGATATTTCCGAGCGCAAACTGGCCGAAAATGCCCTGCGCGAACAACAATCTCGCCTCAATTACATGGCGTTTCACGATTCACTCACCGGTTTGCCCAATCGCTCATTGTTTTACGACCGCATTTACCACGGGCTTGCGCGCGCGCGTCGCAGCAACTCCAAAGTGGCTCTTATGCTGCTCGACATCGACCGCTTTAAAATTATTAACGATAGCCTCGGTCATGACGCTGGCGATTTAATGCTAAAAGCCATCGCCATGCGCCTAAACGAAGGCGTGCGCGATATGGATACAGTGGCGCGTTTGGGTGGCGATGAATTTGTGGTGGTGCTGGAAGGCGTGCACGATATTGAAGATGTTATTTTCGTTGCCAATAAACTCTTGGTGACGCTTGCGCGCCCCATGGAAATCAGCGGCCACGAAATAACCTCTACCGTAAGCATAGGCATCAGTATTTTTCCCAATGATGGAGAAGTAACCGACGAGCTACTCAAGCACGCTGATATCGCAATGTACAAAGCGAAAGAAGCTGGTAAAAACAATTGCCAGTTCTACACCAAAGGCATGAATGCCACGGCAGTAAATTATTTATTGTTAGAAAATGATTTACGCCGCGCGCTTGAACTCAATCAATTTACCCTGCACTACCAACCGCAAATTGATTTAAAAACCGGATATTTAATGGGTGTGGAAGCCTTAGTGCGTTGGCAACATCCCGATCGTGGCTTGGTATCACCGGCACACTTTATTCCGCTCGCTGAAGAGACTGGCTTAATTGTGCCCATTGGAGAATGGGTATTACGTGAAGCATGCCGCCAGCAAAAACTCTGGTTGGATGCTGGTAAAAAAGTGGGCAAAATTGCGGTTAACCTATCGCCACGCCAGTTCCGCCAAAAGAATTTCCCCGGCAAAGTTGAAGCCATTCTGCGTGAAACACAATTAGCCGCCGAATATTTGGAGTTAGAAATTACCGAAAGCTGCGCCATGGAACACGCGGGCGAAACCATCAACCAATTGAATCAGCTCAATCAAATGGGCATGTATTTAGCGATTGATGATTTCGGAACCGGCTATTCATCGCTGGCCTACTTGCAACGCTTTCCGATTCAAAAATTAAAAATCGATCGCAGCTTTGTGAATGATATTCACGATGATATGAATGATGCCGCCATTACCAAAACCATTATTGGTTTGGCGCATAGCATGCAATTGCGCGTAGTTGCAGAAGGTGTGGAAACGCAAAACCAAGCAGACTGGCTGCGTCAATGCGGCTGCGACCAAGCGCAAGGCTTCCTCTATGCCAAACCAATGTCGCCCATACAGTTTGAAAGCCACTTCCACGGCGGCCGTTTCTGTTTTGATGGCACAGTGATTCCGCTGGAAAACTACAAGATGGGCACCTAGGTCTAGCCCCCCACCATTACTACCGCCGCGATCTTCCACACGAGATCGCGGCCGAGCCGTTCAACTGCCTTTACATCCTTCCAAGCTGCAACTACCTCCTCTTATCACATTTCACCCAACGCAAATTTCGTCGCCTTTAAACTGTTGGTGTATTCACTCAATCTTGGCTTATGCTCAACGACCTTTACGCACCATAAAGTATTTGCAATCCCAATCAATGTGTATTAGTGTAATGATACACGTGGTCGTGTGGCAGCTGCTTTTAGTTCATTGAATAAAAACATAACTTGTAAAAGGAATCTCCTATGACGCAATCAATATCCAACAACCTGATCAATATCATCACCGCGCCTAAACTGGCACTCCCCGCCATCAAAGAAAAACCCAGTGTGCTTTTTCCGCTTGGGCTAATTCTTGCGACTGCACTTTGCGGAATGATTTATTTTTATGCGACGGTAGATTTTGCATGGATGATTGAGCAGATGGTAAACGCTCAAACAGTTGGCAAAAGCGATTCAGAACGCGAAGCTATGCAAAAGGGAATGAGCATGATGTCGCCCACAGTTATGGGCGGCAGCTCAGTTGCAGGATTGGTGATTGGCATTTCGGTGTTTTACGCGATTATGGCTGCCTATTTAATGCTGGTGAATAAACTCTTGGATAGCGAAAACCTTGGCTTTAAAGCATGGTTTTCATTTATCTGCTGGTGCTCTATTCCCTCAATCTTTACGTCACTCGCGTCACTTATCAACATCATGCTAGCCAGCAATGGTCAAATTACTCTCGAAGCCCTTAACCCAATTAGTTTTAATAATTTATTTTTGCACCTTGTACCCAGCGATCCTTTATTTGGCCCATTGAGCGCTTGGGATCCTATGATGCTGTGGAGTATGGGCTTAATGATTTTTGGTTTTCAGCAATGGACAGGGAAATCACTTGCAAAATCGGCCGCCATTGTTTTAGCGCCTAGCGTAGTTATTTACGGCACTTGGATTGCTATAGCCCTCAACTAATTAACACGCCCTGATTTGCCGGTGTTCTGCACCGGCTTTTTTTGCACTCGTGCTTTCTATTTACTTTATGGTCACTGTTTATGAAAAAGCCCATTATTATCGCTGCGATACTTTGTTTAATTATTGGTGTTCCAGTGATTAAAAAATTGACCAGCGGCGACAATGTTAAAAAAGTTGAAGTAGAAGCTCTGACTAATCACGCTATTAAAGCCTCCATTATTGCCTCAGGAAATTTAAACCACGAAGAAAAAGTTCAACTCAGTACCGAAGTGATTGGCAAAGTAAAAAGTATTTTTGTAAAAGAAGGCGACAAGGTGCAGAAAGGCCAATTGCTGCTACAAATAGACGATGAAGCCTATATTTCTGCCACCGAACAAAACCAAGCCGCCGTGCGTATGCAAAAAATTGCTATTGAACGTTTGCAATCCAATTATCAAAACCTGCTGGCACAGTGGCAACGAAAAAAAGTGTTGTTCGATAAAAAATTAATTGACCCGCAAACCTTCGATGCGATTAGTCTTGAATTAGCCAGTGCAGATTTTCAAGTAAAATCTGGCCGCGAACAATTGATTCAAGCAGAGGCACAATTAGCACAAGCCAAAAATAATTTGGCAAAAACCCGCGCCTATTCACCCATTGATGGCGTAGTCACATCGCTCACGATTAAAGTGGGTGAAACTGCTATTGCTGGCACTATGAATTTTGCTGCGTCGAGTCTAATGACCATCGCCAACCCCACCAGCTTGCATGCCGAAGTCAATGTAGATGAAGCCGATATTACCAACGTAGCCGTTGGCCAGCGCGCAGAAGTAGTTGCTATCGCACACTCAGACCAACCCATAAATGGCACAGTTGCATTTATTGCTGAAACTGCAAAAGTCGCCACTGGCCGCAGCGGTTTAAGTTTTGCAGTGAAAATTCGTTTTGAAGATACTAAAAATATTAAGTTGTGGCCGGGCATGTCTGCCCGCGCAGAAATTTTTACCAGCGGCGAAACCAGCAAATTGGCCGTGCCAATTCAAGCTATAGTTGCCCAGCATGATGACGCAAAGAAAACGGATGACAAGAAATCTGAAACAGATAAAGACAACACTGTAAAAGCAACCACCAACTATATTTTTGTTGCCAACAATAATAAGGCGCGCCGTGTAGCCGTCACCTTGGGCTTATCAGATGACGAATATCAGGAAATAACCAGCATAATTAAAGACGATGTAAAACTGGGCGATAAAATTATCCTCGGCCCAGACCGTATTTTGCGTTACTTAAAAGATGGCGAAAAAATTACTCCCGAAGATAAAAAATCGGACACTAAAAAAGCAGATAGCAATCAAGACAAATCTGCAAAACCTACATCCAAAAACAACAGTGACGGTAAATAATTATGTCACTCATTGTGCTAAACGATATTGTAAAACACTATGTCATGGGGCAAGAAACCGTAAGAGCCCTAGATGGTATTAGCTTAACCATTTCTGCAAATGAATATGTTGCCTTTACCGGTTCATCTGGCTCGGGGAAATCCACCATGATGAATATTTTAGGCGCACTGGACAAACCCAGCAGCGGTTCTTATTTATTAAATAACCGCGATGTTAGCCAACTTAATCAAGATGAACTCGCAGAAATTCGCAACCACGAAGTAGGCTTTATTTTTCAGAGTTTTAATTTACTGCCGCGCTTATCTGCACTGGGCAATGTTATGCAACCGCTGATTTATCGCGGTATCGCATTGAAAGCCCGTGAGCAAGCCGCAAGCGCCGTATTAAAGCGCGTGGGGCTTGGCGACCGCATGCACCATTTACCTAATCAATTATCCGGCGGGCAGCGCCAGCGTGT
>SYDJ01000046.1 GCA_005801205.1 Gammaproteobacteria bacterium | reverse complement strand
GTACTGGTTGAATTAGGCCAGCCAATGCATGCCTTCGATTTGGCAAAACTCTCAGGCAGTATTGATGTTCGCCTCGCCAAACAAGATGAGCAGATTGTTCTTTTGGATGGCCAAGAAGTGAAGCTGAATGCGGATACCATGGTGATTGCCGATCAGCAAGGCGCTTTAGCGATTGCTGGCGTGTTTGGCGGCAAGCCAAGTTCAGTAACCACCGAAACCCGCGATATTTTCCTTGAGAGTGCGTTCTTTAATCCCTTGGCAGTTGCTGGCCGTGCGCGTTCTTATGGTTTGCACACAGATTCATCACACCGTTTTGAGCGCGGTGTGGATTCCAGTCTGCAAGTTGAAGCTATGGAGCGCGCAACTGCGCTTTTGCTTGAGATTGTTGGCGGCGAAGCCGGCCCTTTGGTACATGTAACGAACGAGCATTTACCGCAAGAGCGTCAAGTGACCTTGCGCAAAGCGCGCATCGTGAGCGGCTTAAGCTTGGAAATGGCGGATGACGAAGTGGTGGATATCCTCACTCGTCTCGGCTTGGGTTTGGTTTCGCAAAACGCCGAAGGTTGGACTTTCAATGTTCCGAGTTACCGTTTTGATATCTCTATCGAAGCCGATCTATTGGAAGAGCTGGCACGCGTTTATGGCTATAACCGCTTACCAACGCGTGCATTAGCTACGCCCATTCAAATTGATGAGCGCCCAGAAGCTGTTCTCGGAATCTCTGCGGTACGTCGCCAGTTGGTGGCGCGTGGTTATCAAGAGGCTATTACCTTTAGTTTTATCGAGCCTATACTCTCTGCTTTGTTTGATCCAAAGCGCGAGCCCGTAGTGCTGCGCAATCCTATCAGTGCGGATTTGGCGGCAATGCGTACCAGCTTGTTACCTGGTTTAGTTACGGTATTGCGTAATAATCTCAATCGTCAACAAGAGCGCGTACGTTTGTTTGAAACTGGTTTGCGCTTTGCTCCGAGTGAGAAGGGTGGTGTGGCTGGGTTACAGCAAGAGCCCATGTTGGCTGGGTTGATCTACGGTAATCGCTTGCCAGAAGCTTGGTCTAACATCGCTGAAGCGGTAGATTTCTTTGATATTAAAGGCGATCTTGAGTCGGTTTTAGCCGTCACTGGCAACGCAAAGGATTTCAGTTTCCAAGCGGGCGAGCATTCTGCTTTGCATCCGGGTCAAACTGCTGCTATTTACCTGAATGGAGAATTGCAGGGTTATGTGGGTGCGCTGCATCCAAATCTGCAACAACAACTTGATATCCCTAAAAATGTCTTCCTGTTTGAGCTAAAGTTATCGGCAGTCACACAAGCGCGCGTGCCGGCATTCTCAAGCTTGTCGCGCTTCCCAGAGGTGCGTCGTGACTTGGCGATTCTGATTGATCGCCAAGTGGCGGCTAAAACCCTCGTGGATACGGTGGCGGCGCAAGCTGGTGAGCACCTTACGGACTTAAAGGTGTTTGACGTATATATGGGCAAAGGTATTGATCCACATAGAAAAAGTGTCGCTTTGGGGTTGACCTTTCAGCATCCTTCGCGCACTCTTAACGAGGATGAAGTTAATGCTTCCATAGATGCGGTTATTAAATCTTTGGAGGCTGATTTTGCTGCCACCCTTAGATAGCCCTATGACCGATTTTAATAGGAAGAATAACTATGTCGGATGGTGCTTTAACCAAAGCTGATTTGGCTGAAAAGCTGTATGAAGATTTAGGTTTAAACAAACGTGAAGCCAAGGAGCTGGTCGAACTCTTTTTTGAGGAGATTCGGCACGCGCTTGAAAATAATGAACAGGTTAAGTTGTCTGGGTTTGGTAATTTCGAACTGCGCGATAAGAGTCAGCGTCCGGGCCGCAACCCAAAAACGGGCGAAGAAATTCCTATTAGCGCGCGTAGAGTAGTTACCTTTCGCCCCGGTCAAAAACTTAAGGCTCGAGTAGAAGCTTATGCTGGAACCCAGTCATAACGACGAACTCCCGGTTATCCCCGGGAAGCGCTATTTCACCATTGGTGAGGTCAGTGAACTCTGTGCGGTAAAGCCGCACGTGTTGCGCTATTGGGAACAAGAATTTCCTCAGTTAAGCCCGGTTAAGCGTCGTGGTAATCGCCGTTATTATCAGCGTCAGGATGTGATGACGATTCGTCAAATTCGCTCTTTACTTTACGATCAAGGTTTCACCATTGGTGGCGCACGTTTGCAGATGACAAACGAGAATTCGCAGCCGGATAACAACCAATTCTCGCAATTAGTTATGCAGATGATTGGTGAGTTAGAGCAAGTATTAAAAGTGTTAAAGTCCCGCTAGTTTGCCACGATATTAATCCTAATAGTTTGTTGCAATCCCAATGAATTAAGGTATTATGCCCGTCCCTCGCGATGCTGGCTTGTTAGCGGTATCGATCATGTGAAAAGCATGAAAAAGTTTTACTGTCGGAGCGTAGCGCAGCCAGGTAGCGCACTATACTGGGGGTGTAGGGGTCGTGGGTTCAAATCCCGCCGTTCCGACCATATTTACGTTGTCAAACAACGACAAAAAGCCAGCTGCGAAGCTGGCTTTTTTGTTTTTGGATGGTGGTCGCCCTACAAAAAATTAATCGCGAACCGTTTTCAAACCTTTTAAGTAATCTGTAGCGAGTTTTTCAGGTTGCGTTAGTACGTGAAGTTCCGGCTCTGTGGTTTCGGTAAGCGGATGTTCAATTTTGATCACTGCCTTTTGCAGCAACATGGAATTTGGGTAAGTGATTAAGTTGCCATCGTCGCGGCGTAGTATTACATGGAACATGCTGATTTCTTCAATGATGCCGCACATGTTATCGTCTTTGTCAGCAATTTTAATGCGGTCGCCAATACGGTAAGGGAAACCAAAAAAGATAATCATGCTTGCGGTGATATTGCTGAGAATGGACCACTGCGCAAATAAACCCACGCCTACTACCGCAAAAATGGACGAGAGAAAAACCGACACTTCGCTGTAGCCCAAACCGAGCAGTAAACACATAATCACTATGCAGCAAAACACCATGCCGATGTTCATCAGTTTGGTGATGTAAGGCACTCTGCCGTCGCCCAGTGCTTTGCGCACACTCACATCGTGAATGATTTTATCTAACAATCGGGATGCTAAATAAAACACCACAATGCAGGTGCATGCCAGTAAAAGTTTTGTGGTTAGGCTTTCGCTCATAATTTTTTCGTCGATGGTATAAAGGGATAACACGGAAGAACTCTACTCGCTGTATTGCTAGGTTTGATCGGGAATTGCTGAGGCGCTATATCCGTACGAGCACCCTTGTATACTCAAGAGCACGGCTGCCATACTCGTACCGCGTGGCGCAATTCGAGTGCGCAGTATAAAACCTTTAATCTGAATATGTTGTGAATTTTATGTCAAAGCTTACGTGCATAGCTCATCGTGGCGGCCCTTTAATGAACAATCAACCGCTGCCGGAAAACAGTTTGGCGGCGATTGCGCGCGCCTTGAATGCCGGTGTGGATGCCGTTGAAATCGATATCTACCAAATAGACGGTGAACTGCTGGTCACTCACGATCGCCGTTTGGGGCGAGTGGTATCAGGGCAAGGGATTATCACCGATTTGCCTTTGGCCTATTTGCGAGAGCAAACACTTGAGAATGGCGAGCCGTTACCAACCTTGCGCGATATTTTAGCCTTGGTGAAAGATCGCGCCCTACTGAATATTGAAATTAAAGGTGCGAATTGCGTACCTGTATTGCAAGCGCAGTTAGCGGCTTTTGTGATCGATCACCAGCTGAGTTTTGAGCATTACATAGTCTCTAGCTTTGATCATCAACAGCTCTATCAATGCCTGCACACTATGCCGCAACTAAAGCGCGCGGCCTTAATTGAAGGTATTCCGCTCGATTACGCCCAATGCTGCGAACCGCTTAAGGCTTATGCGTTTAATACCCACCTAAGTTTCATTACTCCCGAACTTATTCATGATGCCCGCCAGCGCGGCCTGAAAAACTGGGTCTATACCGTCAATCACGAGGAGGATTGGCGCTGGTTGCAATATTTAGGCGTGGATGGGGTCTTTACTGATAAGCCGGATTTACTACAAAACTTTAATCTCAGAACAGGTTGATTGCGTAAATTACCATAAAAATTTTATGGTTTAATTCCTAGCGGCATCGCTGTCTGCTATCTACACTCTACTCACTAAGGTGAGGTGAGGGAGTAGATTGCATGACAGATGGTTTGAAAGTATTGGTCGTTGATGACGATAAAACGTGGCAGATGGTGATATCGGCAGCCCTGAAAGACGATTACCAGGTCATTACGGCGTTTGACGGCGATGTTGGTGTAAAGCTCGCCGTAGAATGGCTACCCGACACCATATTGCTCGATATAGAGATGCCAGGAAAAAATGGCTATGAAATCTGCGCTGTACTAAAGGCCAATCCTCAGCTGCGCGATATCCCTGTTATTTTTCTATCGGGTAAATCCAGTCTGCAAGAAAAAATTGCTGGCTTTCAATTGGGTGCAGACGATTACATTGTTAAACCCTGTGAAGCCGCTTATTTAAAAGCCAAGGTTGCTCGCAGTACTGCTCTTTATCGTGAAAAAAAGGCGGCTGATGCCAAAGCGGCAGATGCCGAGGTAATGGCATTTGAAGCCATGAATAGCAGCGCCGATTTGGGGCGCTCACTGCGTTTTGCTGAGCGCACTTATGCCATGTATAGCTTTGATAGATTGGCCGAAGGTTTGTTTCAAACCATGGCTGAGTTTGGGCTAGATACGGCGGTTATGTTTGTGACTCAGAACGGCCCGCTTTTTTACGCGCAAAATAAATACGAGCTATCTCCACTTGAGCGAGATATGTTTTTAACCATCCATAAAGAAGGGCGGTTTTGTGATTTTGGCTGCCGTACCTTTTGCAATTTCACCCTTGCATCGCTACTGATAAAAAACATGCCCTTGGCGGACCCAGAGCGCTACGGTCGTATTAAGGATACAGTGCCTTGGATTTTGGGTGTAACCGACGGCAGGATAGGTGCGCTGGACGTCAGTAACGTCTTAATGGGCACACATCATAAGGTGTTGGATACCATCAATGGTTTAGAGGCCATTTTAAGCAAAGTTCTTGAGGATGTGCATGCGCTAGACGCTCAGTTAGCGGCAAGTGAAACGGGTATACAGGCCTCCCAAGTCAATGAAGGGCTCACATCCGCCTTATTGCTGCTGAATGATTTATCTGCCGCACAGCGCTCTGTGGGTGAGCTGATTGAGAGCGATGAAGCTAGAAACCAGCAAATGGGTCAGGGTGGCGATGAAATATTCTCCAGTGATGTGGACTTGTTTTAAGATTGTTTGATTGTGTTGTGATTGATTTGGTAAAATAATTGCCGACAAGTGTAAAGAGCGCAATTCCGTTTGGCATTAGCGCTTTTTTTTGTTATTGTGTTGTTAGCGCAATCATTGTATTTGTAGATGGTTGATGACTAAGTGGTTCAAGACTCCCTTTGGCAGAGTTTAACTCTTCGGGCTTATCTGCTCTTTGCGAATTAGGATACCTGCAATGTTTAGCGGGCTCTGTAGTAGGGATTAATGCAGGGCTCGTTTTTTTACCAAAGAATTGGTTGCGCAAACATGTGGGGCGTATGGTGAGGGGTTTTGAAAGGAAGGTGATTGACGCGAAGGTCTCAGGGATTGAGTTTATTGCTTGTGATTAATTCACAGCAGAATTTAGTTGGGTTGCAGTTGCAGCTAAACATGTTTGTCTAGGCTCTTGCCTAGAGCTCAAAGATCCCTAACGGGGTTGCACGTTTGCGGGCGAAAGCCCGCTTTTTTTTGCGTGGGATTTGTGGATTCAGAAGAATCAGCACTGTCCTTCTGTGGTCAGATTTGTACTTAGCTCGCAACTAGCTCGGCAAAAACCTCTTTCGCTGCCTGCAAAGTCACTTGAATATCCGCATCCGTATGCGCGCCAGACATAAAGCCAGCCTCATAAGATGCCGGTGCCAAATACACGCCGCGTTTTAGCATGCCGTGGAAAAACCTGTTAAAGCGTGGAATATCGCAGGCCATCACTTGCTTGAAGTTAGTGATTTTAGGTTCGCTGGTAAAGAAGAAGCCGAACATGCTGCCAACGTGGTTGGTGGTGAAGGGAATACCTGCTTCGTCTGCTAGCTTTTGTAAGCCTTCAGCCAGTTGTGTGGTACGAGCACTCAGATTTTTGTAGAAGTCTGGGGCTTCCAATAATTCCAGAGTCTTGAGGCCGGCGGCCATAGCGACAGGGTTGCCAGACAAGGTTCCCGCTTGGTAAACCGGGCCAGACGGGGCAATCATTTGCATAATATCGCGGCGGCCACCGAAGGC
>SYDJ01000005.1 GCA_005801205.1 Gammaproteobacteria bacterium | reverse complement strand
GGGTTACCCCCACGGAAAATTTAGCGAGCCGACTCATAAATAGATTGAGAAGTCCCCGCATAAAAAGAGCGCGAATACTACACACTTAGCGAAGGCTTTTCAACTAAAAGACAAAAAGTTCTTAAACGCACTCACCATCAATGGCAGCGCAACGCGCGCGCCCAAAATAGAGGCTCGAAATCCAAACCCGTACAGTACCGAATCTTAATGTTTTATTAAGGCTCGGTGCACAACCTCATTTTGCATGGCATGCCTATAGGCTGACTGATAGACTCGCGAACATTTTTAACAGCAATCCAGAGCAAACATGCAGCTGAATACCCCTAACCACCTATCAGTATTTTGGCGAAATCATCTATATATTCCACTGTGCATTTTTGTGTTCGCCGCAGTATCTTTTGAATTGGGTGATGTTGATATATGGCTAGCCGATAAATTCTATGCATTAGAAGGCGGCACGTGGGCACTCAAAAATGCATGGGTTACCAGCACCCTTATACATCAAACCGGGAAAAAGCTTTCTCTGCTTATCGCAGCCATAATCCTAGCAGCCCTGGCCTTCAGTTATATCAGCAAATACCTGCGCCAATATCGCCGCGAACTCGCTTATTTATTATTAGCTGCTGGCGGAGGCAGCGTTTTAATTAGCATTCTGAAAAACATTAGTCATGTCTCCTGTGTATGGGATTTTTCCCGCTATGGCGGAACTTTGGAATACACAGACGTTTACATTCAAATACTTAACATGCGCGGAGACAATTGTTTTCCCGCAGGTCACGCCAGTGGTGGATATGCATGGCTGGCCTTTTATTTTTTAGGTGTTTACAAACAATCAACATGGCGCTGGGCAGGATTGAGCTTTGCGTTGGGCGTGGGTTTAATTTTTGGAATATCGCAGCAGTTACGCGGCGCTCATTTCATTACCCACGACTTATGGACCCTGGTAATATGTTGGTTTTTTTCACTGCTTGTTTTCAAAGTAATGCTTTTTGATAAAGCACCCCGGCATCAATAATCCAGAGATTTTTATGACGTTTTTTTCCCGCAAATTTTCAGATCTTCCTTTAGACAAAAACACCTACGCAGGGTTTTGGTCTTGGCATATGAGCCCTACAAAATTTACGCTGATATGCAGCGCGCTTTTCGTGATTTTTTATAACACCGCTTTTTTTAAAGCATTACACGCAGCTGTTCCCATAGAAAACGTCAAATCTGCATTGTTTTTTGTTAGCCTAAGCTTACTTGTGGGCGCCGCAACAGCATTGGTTTTATCACTCATCGTATTACCAAAGATTACCAAGCCAGTAATGGCATTTATATTTATCACTGCGGCTAGCGTTTCTTATTTTATGAATGCCTACGGCATAGTTATCCACCAAACCATGGTTCAAAACACTATTGAGACCGACACCAAAGAAGCGAGCGGGTTATTAAATGGCACACTAGCACTTTACATTCTTATATTAGGTATTATTCCTAGCGCCCTACTTTTTAAGATCGATTTAAGCTTTGGCAGTTTCAAACACGAAACATGGAACAAGTTAAAGCTCTGGGGCGGTATATTGCTAACACTTGTTTTATTAATTGCCCCCTTTACCGCCGATTACGCATCGTTCTTTCGTAACCATAAAAATATTCGTCAGATGGCCAATCCAGTTAACTTTATATACGCCAGCATTTCTTATGCGTCTGCCAGCAATAAATCCATTACCGTAAAACCGATTGGCGAAGATGCAAAACTAAATGCAAAATCAGCTACACACACCAAACCTACACTCTTTATTTTGGTAGTCGGTGAAACCGCACGTGCCGATCGCTTTAGCATTAATGGTTACAACAAGCCCACCACACCACTCATTGCGCAACAAGACATTATTAATTATCGCAAGGTATTTTCCTGCGGCACTGAAACTGCCGTTTCTGTACCTTGCATGTTTTCAAATTTAACCCGCGAAAAATACTCCGATAAAAAAGCCAAATCCCAAGAAGGTTTACTGGATGTATTAAAACGCAGCGGTTACTCCGTATTGTGGCGAGACAACAACTCTAGCTGCAAAGGCACCTGTGGCCGCGTGACCTATGAAAGCCTTAAAGATTTAAAAGTACCGAAACTCTGCAATGACCGCGAATGTTTTGACAACATTTTGCTGCATGGAATTGACCAAAAAGTTAGCGCAATGAGCGGCAACAAAGTGATTGTGATGCACCCCAAAGGTAGCCACGGCCCTGATTACTACAACCGTTACCCTAGCGATATGGAAGTATTTAAGCCCGTATGCAAAGTCAACACTTTACAAGATTGCACGAGCGAAGAAATAAACAACGCCTTTGACAACACCATTCACATGACCGATCAGTTTTTGAATAACACAATTGAATGGTTAAAGGTACAAAGTAGCACTTATAACACTGCTCTCATTTACCTCTCCGATCACGGAGAGTCCTTGGGCGAAAAAAATCTCTACTTGCACGGAATGCCCTATTTGTTCGCTCCCATCGAACAAAAACACGTACCTTTTTTCTTTTGGTTTTCGCCTAATTTTGAGCAGGAAAATAGAATTGATCGTCAGTGTCTAAAAGCACAAACCGATACCGAATACTCACATGATAATTTATTTCACACAATGCTGGGCTTGCTGAATGTGACAACCAGTTTGTATAACCCAGACTTGGATATGGTTGGAGCGTGCAAGGAATAAATTGTGCTAAGGCCTATGCTCCATACTCAAATACTCATGGCTTTGCATTTCCAGTAATCGGCTGACGGTTCTTTGGAATTCAAAATTCAATTTTCCCTCTGAATAAAGTTCAACCAATGGCATAGCGGCGGATAGCACGAGTTTTACGTGGCGATCATAAAACTCGTCCACCAAGTTTACAAAGCGACGAGCTTGATCGTCGTTAGAGCGACCTAAGGCTGGTACATTGCTGATAAAAACTGAGTGGTATTCTTTAGAGAGCTCGATGTAATCATTTTGCGAGCGAGGGCCATCGCAAATGGCTTCAAAATCAAACCATACAATACCTTCTGCAGAAAAGCGTGAGTGAATTTCGCGCCCCTCCACAATTAGCACTTGATGGGATTTTTCTTCGCTGGGCGATGAGAGCAAGCTACGGAAGCTTTTTTGCAAACTTAAATCCGCGTGTTCATCTAAAGGATAATGATAAAGCTCTGCTTGCTCTAAGGCACGC
>SYDJ01000045.1 GCA_005801205.1 Gammaproteobacteria bacterium | reverse complement strand
TGGGCAGCCACACCAGTTTGTTGAATCCCCTGTGGTACGGCCTTTCTTTTACGATTGGCGCAGGCGCGGGTTTAGTAAGCGATAAAGTCAGCTTGGGTTTTGTGGCGGCGACGGAAGAACAAGTGTGTAAACACCTGGAAAAACATTTGGGTGAGTTACCCGTGCAAGATGAGAAAAGCCGTGCAGTCGTTGCAGAGATGTTACGCGATGAAGCACGCCATGCCGATATGGCGTTAAGTGCAGGTGGCTATAACTTCCCCGCGCCCGTAAAAGGTTTAATGTCTCTTGTTTCTAAAGCCATGACTAAAACCAGCTACCGCATTTAAGCCCATTATTTAAACGCAAGTTGCGGTTGGTTTTTATAGCGATCGGCAAGAATTTTTACACGTTTTAC
Organism: Gammaproteobacteria bacterium; assembly: GCA_005801205.1. GTDB lineage: Bacteria > Pseudomonadota > Gammaproteobacteria > Pseudomonadales > Cellvibrionaceae > Cellvibrio. Next base: position 4,136 of record SYDJ01000045.1, on the reverse strand, counting down.
ATACGTTTGGGTTTCTTCGTAAGGAGGAATTCCACCATAACGTGTAACTGCGCCGGGGCCTGCGTTGTAGGCCGCCGCCGCGAGTGTTTCATTGCCACTAAAGGTCTGCAGCAAGCCCGCTAAATACTTCACACCACCTTTAATGTTTTGTTCTGGATTGGTCAAATCCATCACGCCCATATCTTTGGCTGTACCAGGCATTAATTGCATTAAACCCATTGCACCTTTACGTGAACGAGCCAGTGGATTAAACGCAGATTCCGCGTGAATAATGGCGCGAACAAAGCCCGGATTCACCCCGTATTGTTTTGAAACATCATTAATCGTGTCAGCAAACTCATTAAGGCGTAAACGCGTGTTGTACCAATTAACGCTAGAGGTAATGCTACAGGCGTAACAGCTGTTATAGACAATTACTTCATATTTCGTTTTATAAGGCACGCTATCAGCAAAAATGGTTGCACCATCTTTCTTATACTTAAAAATCCTAAAAGCACTCCCTGTTGCAGGCGATTTAGCAGAGGAATCAAGAGAAGAGTTAGCTACCTTATTTTGAGTGGTAAAGCTATTTGAGCTGGAGCCGGCTTGAGTAGCAGAAGTATTTTTTATGGCAGTAACATCCTTAACAGGAACACTTAGATTTGGCGTGTTTACACTGGGAACAATATTGATATTGGATACTTTAGCTCTATCAATCCGCTCCTGAGCTTTTCTGGCTTTAGCCTCTTCGGCTGTTTTTTGGGCGATTTCGCGCACATGCTTCTCATAATCGATAACTTGGCTGGCGCTGGTACCTTCCCCAACATCTCCCTTTATCTCACTTGCAACATCTCCCGCCAGACAATATTCGCCCAGCAAACAGGTTAGTGACAAAATGAATAAGCGATGAATTACCACAATTGATCTCTATACAATACCCGCAGACAGCAGCAAGTGTAGCTTAACACCTTGCCAAAAGGATCAACCAAGCGCCAAATTCGTGATGAGGCACGCAGCTCTCATAGCACTGGGTTAACAGATGCCCAACACTCTACGCCATCAATGAAGGAAATAATCCCTTCAAACCACCCGCAATAAACTCAATGGCAATGGCAGCAAGCAACAGCCCCATAATGCGCGTAGACATAGCAATCGATTTTGCGGTGATGTGTTTTGCCAACCAAGGCATAGCAAGTAAGGTTAACCACAAGCAAACACAAACACTGGCGATAGCGGCAAAAATTAATAAGGTGTGCGACCAATCGCTGGATTGATGCGCATAAACAATCACGGTACTGATTGCACCAGGGCCAGCCAGCAGTGGAATGGTGAGTGGAACCAGCGCGACAGTTTCATCTTCTTCTAGCGAATTCACCTCGCCGGGTTTGGTTAAATTAGATTGCAACATCGCCAAGGCCATCAACAATAAAATCAAACCGCCCGCACAGCGAAACGCATTAATACTGATACCCAACACACTCAGAATCCATTCCCCTAACACTAACGACACAATCAACACACTGAAAACAGAGAGCACCGTTAAACGAATAGTCGCACGCTTGACCTTGGGCGATTGGCGTGCAGTGAGAATTAAAAAAATCGGAATGGCACCAAGCGGATCAACAATCGCTAAAAGGCCGACAAAGAATTGCGAGTATTCGGAGAACGACAACATGGATATTCTCACTCAAAGGGAAATTACTTCGAGTGTAGCAGCTAGGCTGTTTGAATGGGTGGAACGAAAAACTCTTTGAAAAAATCAAAAGAATGTGTGTAAAGGGAACTACAAAAGCTTTAACAAACCAGTCAAACCTTGTGCAACCGCTTGCGACTGCACAGAGAATCTATCACCTGCAAAATGAAAACATTCACTGTAAGTTTCACCGCTCGCTAAACCCCAAGCAAACCATACTGTGCCAACCGGTTTTTCTACTGTGCCGCCCGAAGGCCCCGCTACACCGCTCACAGCAACCGCAATATCAGCGCCTGATACGCTCAATACGCCAGCAACCATTTCTTCCACCACAGTCTGGTTAACAGCACCATGCTCTAGCAGTGTTTGAGGGTTTACGCGAAGGAGTTTTTCTTTGGCTGAGTTGGAATAACTAACAATTCCGTATTCAAACCACGAGGAGCTGCCCGCAACGGCAGTTATCGCAGCGGCTATTCCGCCACCCGTACAAGATTCTGCAGTGGCGACATGCCAGCCGCGTACCAACAACCTTTCGCCTAAAAGACTACTTAACTGCAGCACCGATAAAGAAGGTAAAGCCACTAAAAGTTACTTGTTACGCTTAAGCGACAACACCGATCTTTCGGGCTTGTCGGCGCGCTCGGCAAATTGTTTTGCCAAAGCTTCACGCTCTTTTGTGGCTTCGCTTTTGAGTGATTCAATATCAGTCGCGCCCGTTGCACTGCTGTAGGTTGTCGGGCTATTTTGCGATGCCTTAGCCAAAAACTCCAAGCCGCAGCGCATCAAACGCGCCTGATCTATAAACGACAAATTAGCGGGGAAGTTAGCAGGATTAATTGCTGAAGGGTCGCGAGGATCCCCTTCAACTTGCAAGACAAAACCCGACTCGTGTGTTGCAGTCCCAGCAGTTAAATCGGCTACCCATGCATCAAAATCCATAAAATACCTGTTTGCAGTAATTGGTGTGCGGTTCTTAATTTGCAGAGGTTATTCTACTAAACAGAGCCTTGCTCTCTCAGCAGAATAACCTGTATTAATGACAATTAAACTTGAGAAGAACGGCGTTGCTCTTCGCGCTTTTCAATTTTGAGCTTGCGGCGCAACTGGCGCTCTGGCGGTAAGGCACCAATATGCGCTTCATCGCGGCTTTTGGCTAACTGAATTTGCTTTTGGCGCTCGGCAAAGCGCATTTTTTGCTCATCGGTCAGTTTGTCGTAGCAGCGTGGGCAGCTTACGCCGGGCATGTACTGATCGGAAAGTTTATCCTCTTCAGTAATTGGGTGACGGCAGCCGTGGCATTGATCGTAAATGCCTTTCTGTAAACTATGATTAACAGCAACGCGATTGTCGAACACAAAACACTCGCCCTTCCACAAACTCTGCTCCTCTGGCACCTCTTCTAAATACTTCAGAATACCGCCTTCCAAGTGATAAACCTCTTCAAAACCCAGCTCTTTCATATAAGCCGTCGATTTTTCACAACGTATACCACCGGTGCAGAACATGGCGACTTTCTTGTGTTTAGCGGGGTCTAAATTCTTGGCAACGTACTCTGGAAACTCACGGAAAGTCTCGGTTTTTGGGTCTATCGCGCGTTCAAAAGTACCAATATCGTATTCGTAGGAGTTGCGGGTATCGATAAGTGTGACGTCTGGATCGCTAATCAGTGCATTCCAATCTTGCGGTTTGACATAGGTGCCCACGATTTTTTGGGGATCAATGCCATTAATCCCCATGGTCACGATTTCCTTTTTGAGCTTCACCTTCATGCGGTAGAAGGGCTTGCCTTCAAAAAAGGATTCTTTGTGAACTAAATCCACAAAGCGCTCATCACTTTTCAGGAAATCTAACAGGCTATTGATCGCCTCGCGGGTACCAGAGATGGTGCCGTTGATACCTTCTTCGGCCAGTAATAAGGTGCCTTTTAATTCCAGCTCGTCGCAGCGGTCTTTAAGACGGGGCGCAAACTCTTGGTAATCTGGCAGAGCAACAAATTTATACAGTGCAGCAACAACGATTTGGTTCATATCTCTTCACTTTACAGTCAGAAAAAACGTATTTTTTTGAGGTTTCGCCCAAGTATTAAATTGATCGAAGGGCAAAGGGCGCGCAGTATAAATGCTTAATTTTTGCACAGCCAGTAAAAACGCATGATCTAGATCAACTATCCATCAGGTTAGGATCATGTTTAGAGCCGCCCATGCACAGGGGCGATGCCGGTACAACGGCATTGGCTCGCCATTCGTCTGGGCTAAAGGTATGCAACGCAAGCGCATGAACACCATTTTTAAGTTCATCCGCTAAACAGGCATAGACCGCTTGGTGGCGCTGCACTTGGCGTTTGCCAGCAAATGAATCTGCAGCCAAGACCACTTTGAAGTGCGTTTCGGAGCCGGCGGGAACAGCGTGCATATAGCTTTCGTTCAGCACTTCTAGGTGTACTGGCGCAAAGCTTTCAGAGAGT
>SYDJ01000044.1 GCA_005801205.1 Gammaproteobacteria bacterium | reverse complement strand
GGCAATTATGTTGAGTTGGGCATGACCTTAGATGTAGCCAGTAGCCCCTTCTATGGAATTCCTGAAGGGGCAACTAAAGGTGAAACTAAATTGGGCGCTTCAATAGATTTGAATCTGCATTTGCAATACAAAGGCTGGTTCATGGAAGGATTTTCGCAAAGTCTTGAAGGGTTTACCTTAGGTTACAACTTTGCTGACGGAGACTTTTGGTCACTGGATGCGGTTTCGCTTGAGCAGCATCCTGAACTAAGTGCCAAGGAAAGCAGCGATTTAAAAGGACTTAAAACCCGCGAAGGTGATTATATGTTTGGTGTGCGTGCAACAGGCTATATAAGTGACTATATATTACAGCTGCACGCGCTGACTGATATTAGTGATGTCCATAATGGTCAAGTGCTATCCATAAAAATCGCTCAGCATTGGCAATATAAAAATTGGAACCTTCATGCAATTGGTGGTTTAAGTTATCGCAGTGAGCGCGTTACAAATTATTATTTATCGGTACAGCCAGAGGATGCGAATGAAAAGTTTCCTGCGTTTCAGGCGGATGCGGGATTTACGAAAATTCTAGAGCTGGGAGCAACTTATCCTATTAGTCAAAAATGGGTATTTAGGAGCTTGGTGCGCATTGTTGAGTTAGATAGTCAGTGGACAGGCAGCCCCTTGATTGTTTCTGATCATGGCAGCGTCGCAATGACTTCGATCAGCTATGTGTTCTGATTAAGATGATTATGCTTAATGTTAAGGAAATAAAAAAATTATCGCTCAGGTTGCTTCCCCTATTGTTGGGTTTGCTACCTGCAATAACTTATGCGGATGAAAATATACTAAGGATTAAGCCCGCCCGTTGTATTGCCCTTCATGAAGGGCAGGTTTGTTATCAAAAATTAAATATTAGCTGGCAAGCAGGCCTTGCTGATAGCTACTGTCTTTATCAACAAGATAATAAGACACCGCTGATGTGCTGGGAAAATGTTGCCGCAGGTAAATGGAGCTATGAATTTGAGGGCGCGACAACTCAAAAATTTGTGCTCTTGCGTAAGCAGGATGCAAAGCAAATAGCAGAAGTATCTATTGAAGTAGCTTGGGTTTACGATGCAAGCTCAAAGCGTGAAAGCCACTGGCGAGTTTTTTAATAAGAGATTTATGGTATGGGGATATTTTTTAAGTGACTAGTGACGCACAACCTCATATTTTATTAGTGGAGGACGATACCTCGCTCGCTGAATGGATTTTGGATTATTTAACGGCGCACGGTTATCGCGTGAGTCATATTAATCGCGGCGACCAAGCGCTCGATGCCATTCAAAAATTGCAGCCTGATTTATTGATTCTAGATGTCATGCTGCCCTACAAAAATGGTTTCGATATTTGTAAAGAGTCGCGCTTGTTTTACAGCAATCCCATTTTGATGCTAACTGCATGTGCTGAAGAGGCGGATGAGATTTTAGGCTTGGAATTGGGTGCGAATGATTATGTCAGTAAGCCAGTAAAACCTCGTCTGCTTTTGGCAAGAGTTAAAGCCCTGTTGCGTCGCGACACTATTGAAGCCCCCGTTGCTACCACATTGTTATTCGGCCAACTTAAAATCATGGAAGGCACTAAAGCTGTTTTTTTAAATGGCGAGCCAGTCAGCATTACCTCCAATGAATTTGAGGTGCTTTGGCTGTTAGCGTCGCAAGCCGGTAAAGTGATTAGCCGTGAAGAGTTGGTTACGCAATTGCGTGGTATTGAATACGATGGTTTAGACAGGTCTATTGATATCCGCATTTCACGGTTACGAAAAAAACTTCACGATAATACCGCGCAACCTTTCCGCATTAAAACCATTTGGGCAAAAGGTTATTTGTTTGCTGCGGATGCCTGGGAGTAACAGTGAGAAAATTAACGCTTTCATTGTTGTTGGTGGTCGTCACTGCAGTTATAGGTTTGGGATGGGGTATTGATCAATGGTATAACGCCCAAACTGCGCCACAAGAAAGTCAATCCATAAAAGCCTATCAACAATTGGGTCGCGAGTTGGTAAACCTGTTGTCGGTAGCCGACATTAGCGAAGCTCAACTTGTGCAATGGGCTGAGCAATCCAACGCAACAGTTCAAATTGTTCCTTATTCTGAGTTCCCTTTGCCGCCTAATTTAAAAAAAATCTTCGAGTCCGGTGAGCCGCTATTGTTGGATTCTAATATCAACGTTTCTCTGCATTATTATTTTGCGTCACAACAAACTGTTATCTCATTTATTTTGCCTGCTAATACTGCAAGCGAAAAAGACTCGCGCCTGAGTTGGATATTAACCTTGTTGTTTTATTCTGGCGTTATTTTAATTGTGTTCATTTGGTTGTATCCACTCTTAAGGCGTTTGCGGTTATTGCGGCAAATGGCTGGGGCATTTGGTTCGGGCGATTTATCGGCGCGTATTCCTATGGGTGTGGTGTCATATATTGCGGATATTGAGCAAGAATTTAATCGCATGGCGCAACGCATTGAAAGCTTGGTGTATGACAACAAACTGTTGTCACGCGGTTTATCTCACGATTTACGCACGCCGATTGCGCGTCTGCGTTTTGGCTTAGATGTGTTGGAAGAAGCTGAATTATCGGAATTACAACAAAAAACACTGGCGCATCTGAATCGCGATTTAATGGCGATGGAATCACTGGTAGAAACCTTGCTCAGTTACGCGCGTATGGATCAAGCTAACATTGCGTTCAGGCCATCACTGGTAGATTTGCAGCAATGGGTGGCAGATATAGTGAAAGAGTTTTATCCAGAACAGGTTTTAATGGAGTTTAATACATCTGCGTATTCCACAGCGATTATTGCTGATACAGAATATCTCAATATGCTAATTCATAATCTATTACAAAACGCAGAGCGCCACGGGAAAGGGAAAATACAGGTGAGTGTTATTGCAACGGAAATAAATGTTGCATTAATTGTTGAGGATAATGGCTCAGGAATTCCAGAAGCAGAACGAGAACATGTATTAAAGCCGTTTTATCGCATAGCTAGCGCACAAAACACCCAAGGGCATGGCATGGGTTTGGCGATTGTAGATCGTATTGCGCAGTGGCATAAGGCTAGCGTGAAATTGGATATGAGTGAAACTTTGGGCGGTTTAAAAATAAGTATTGTTTTTCCGCGAAGCGCTGTTTTATTTTCAGAAAAGCTAATGCTCGATGGCATTCTATGAAAATCGTGAGCATTGACTGTTAATAATAAAATTTAGAATGCCGAGCTAGTCGATCTCGGCATTCATTAGCATCACGAATTAAAAGCTATCAAAAAATTTACGAGCTGCAATGTTGCAAGCAGCAACAGGTAAGTCGTGAGAGTATTCCCTAAGTAACTCATCAGGATCTACGCCGGCCACGTCGTTCCTGAGCAGGTTTTCAAAACTGAATTTACCCAATGCTAGTTTCTCTATAGCGCTGGCGAATGTAGTCGTATAGATATCGGAAGGGACTTTATAAATATCGCCGTAGGAGTTTTGATAGCTGTCAATTATCATCATGAGATAACCAAACGCACCGTCGCTGGGCTCCCCTTTGAAAGCCTTATCAACTATAGAACTAAGCGCATAGGGGCCTGCGCCGCCCACTGACGCCGTTACTGTCATCCCGCGCGCTTGCATTGCACGGTGTGTAGCTATAGAGACATGCCCGCCTTGCGAATACCCCGTTAAAAATAGCTTGCCATTTTCTTTTGTTGGCGTGGATACGGCGGCCAACACTTTTTTCCCTGCTGTAATGGCATCAATCACATCTTGCGATTGCTGATCTGCATTGAGATAAGGGTGATAAGCTAAATTAGATGTGTCATAGCCCGCATAGTTAGGCATTATCGTGATGTAGCCTTGCGCAGCAAAATAGGCCACAGAAAGCTGCGCCTCGTCCTCACTTAAGTTTGCGAGATTTAATTTTTTTCTTGTATCTGTTCCATGCAAATCAATTAACAGTGGGCGCGACCCTGAGCAAATAGGCGCAGCACCTGTGGGAACAAAAAGCGCCGCTGATGCGGTAATGGTCTCGCCTTTTCCGCCTAGGGTGTTGTAGGTGTAGTGATAAATATCGACACCACACTTAGGTGAACCGGCAAACTCTGATACGTCGGCAGTTGCTGCAGCGACACCTTGAATATTTAGCGATTGTTGGAGCGTAGCATTAGACGGTAATACCGATGAGGTGCTGCTACTGCTCTGTTTAATAGACGATAGGCTGCTGCTATTTGAAGTGCTAGACGATGAAGGTGAGGTTTTTTTATGATCGCTACCACCACATCCCACTAATAACGCACCGCATAAAAATACGCTGCTTACGACCTTGAGTTGATTAAATCTGTTCACTGAATGCTCCCGTAGTTGATGAATATCTGCCAGATGGGCAGAGTATTTATCCAGCTTACGGGGCATGCGAGTGTGGAGTCTGTAACGCTGTGGAGCAATTTGTATCAAGTTGTATCTAATAAAGGATGCCGCAAAACAGAACACAAACCTTCTTTATCGTTATCCATGTTGAATGCAAAGCAATATGTGCTCAAACATTTTTCTAGTCAGTCAACTCTCCATTTGAATATGTCCGGCGGATTAATTTCCGGACAGTAAAAACTCATTTTAGTCTCCTTGTGTTTGCCTTAATAAGCGATTTCCCAATGCTTCCATCGCCAAAATAATATTCCTCAATTCGAGAGCGCTGTCGTTTAGTTCATATTCTGTTGTGGGGGGAACAGAGGCGTAGACATAACGGGTAATTAATTCATTTTGCTCCAACTCCTTCAGGCGAGCCGTTAAGACTTTAGCGCTTATAGGGCGCAATGATCGCTCCAGTTCGGAGAAGCGTTTTTTGCCCGTTAATAAATCGCGGATGATTAAGGTAATCCATTTATGTTCCAGTAAATCTGCCGCCAAGCGAACAGGGCAATTATCTTGCGTGCAAGGATCTTGATGCTTTGTCATAGAGAGAATCTTCATGGCTCACTTTTTGGTAAGTTACTAACAAAAAAGTGCGTTCTTGTGGGTGAGAGAAAAATTGCCTAATGTCGCGGCCTCTGCTTTTTCTATTTAATTTTTATGAGGATAAGTTTTATGAAGTTAACATATTTTTTGCGTGTTGTGGCAGTCATTCAAATTGTCTTGGGGCTAGGCTATTTGTTTGCGCCGGGTTTATTTTTGCAATCAATGGGGCACAGTGCTGTTTCCCCAGATATCTACTATCCGCTAGGTATGTTAGCTGCTCGTTTTATTGTCTATGGATCTGCATTTTGGTTAATTGCATCGCGCCCAGAATTTCATCGGACATGGATTTTAGGTATGGCGTATATTCAATTACTTGATTTTCTTGTCGGCGTTACTTATACCGGAATGGGCATAGTACCCTTGAGCTTATCTGGCTTTCCAATGTTCAATGCAATTTGGATTGGTTTGTTGTGCTGGTGGTGGGCACCAGAAAAAAATTCCATCGACAGCGCCAAATAGTTTTTGTAAACAGGCAGCTCGCCTATTAAGGCGAGTTGTCTTTTGATGTGAATTGGGTCAAACCTCAACAGGCGTATTTGGGTGATTACCCCACTCAGCCCATGAACCGTGATAAGCGCGAATATTAAATCCGAGTGCTTTGCCCACTAAATACGTAAAGCCAGAGCGGTGGTGACTTTGGCAGTGGGTGATCATGCGTTTGTCAGATGTTAAGCCGAGAGATGCTAAATATTCTTTGGCATCTTTGCGAATACGTAAACCATCGTTGCGATCCATTAGCGATGTCCACTCCGCATTAATCGCACCGGGAATATGACCATTCTTTGCAGCTGTTACGCGAGTACCGTTGTATTCACCGGGGCTGCGAGCATCCCAGACTACAAAATCGGCTTTGTCCAATTCGCCAATAATATCGGGAATTTCAATCACAACCTTGGGGTCGAGTTTCACATCAACTTTGCTCGGTGTAAGTGTTGGTACTTCTTGCGTGAGTGATTGACCAGAACCAATCCACGCGTGCAGGCCGCCGTTTAAGTAGGAATAATGTTTGTGGCCGATGGCATCGAGCGTCCAAATCATTCGGCCTGCCCAGCCGCCGCCTTCATCGTCATACACAACTACGTGAGTGTCGGGTGTTAAACCTAAAAATGAAAACACGCGATTGAGTTGTTCAACAGGTGCAATTTTTCCGGGTACTGGCGCTTGGCCAAGCAGAATTTTTTGTGGTGGAACGTGAATCGCGCCATCAATATGACCTTGCAAATACGTTTGCTCGGCACACATGTCGATAATCAATAATTTGCTGCTCATTGGCTGCCCTAAAAGTGCAGCGAGTTGCGTGGGTTCTATAACAAAAGGAAGAGCCATATTTTACTCCTTCGAATTTTAATTCTCGTTAATCGTTCGCAAAATATATCGATAAGAATCCATTCGCGTTGCGCTAATTTTTCCGCTTTCTAAGGCGGCTAAAATTGCACAGCCGGGTTCGTGGCGGTGCGAGCAATCGCGAAATTTGCAGTGGCCGAGAAATGGACGAAACTCAATAAAGCCTTCGAGCACTTCGTCCTCCTCCATATGCCACAAACCGAATTCACGGATACCCGGCGAGTCGATTAATTGACCTCCGCCGGGGAAGTGCAAGAGCGTTGCGCTGGTAGTTGTGTGCGTGCCCAGTTGACGTTCAGACAAGCCACCCACGCGTAGGTTGCTTTCAGGCAAAAGCGCATTAATCAACGATGATTTACCCACGCCCGATTGCCCCACAAATACACTGGTGTAGTGCGTTAAATATTCGCGAAATTCTTCAAGGCCAGTGCCATTTTTGGTGGACACCATTAACACTTCGTATCCTAAATCGCGATAGGTTTTTTCTAAATAATTCACTTTGTCGCGCGTGGCGTCGTCGATGCGGTCAGTTTTGTTGATCAACAAAACCGGTTCAATATCAATCGCATTGGCGGCGACCAAATAGCGATCAATTAAATTCGCATGAGGTTCCGGGTAGGGCGCAACCACAATAATAATGCGGTCGATATTGGCGGCCACAGTTTTCATATCGCCGTGTGGGTCTGGGCGCTGCAATGCAGAGTTGCGCGGCAAAACGGCGACTACTACGCCGAGCGGATTGCCCGCGCGCCAAACAACTCTATCGCCAGTCACTAATGAGCCGAGGTTGCTGCGAAAGTGGCAGCGTTGTTGCTGACCTAGGTTCTCGCCTTCAGTAGCTTCTACCACTACCTGCATGCCGTAATGGGTAATGATGAGGCCGTGTTGTTCAGGGCCCAAATCACTCTCGTTGAGGGTGTCATCCGCTTGCTTGTCGCGTTTGGTGGCGCGCTCAGTGCGTTCGCCTTGAATCTTTTCGATGCGCCATTGCTGACGGCGGGTGAGTTTGCGTTTGGTCATGCGGTTTGGGTGTACTCGATTGGCGATAAAGCCGAAATTGGTTTAGTCTGAGAGGCAATTGTGCCCTATTTGCTAAGGAAATACCCTATGTCTGCTCAATCGTCTAACGAACACAACCTGATTTGGATCGACCTCGAAATGACCGGTCTCAACCCGGATACCGATGTCATTATCGAAATCGCCACCATAGTGACCGATGCCGACCTCAATGTGCTCGCCGAAGGCCCCGTATTTGCCATCCACCAGCCCGATAGTATTATGTTGACTATGGATGACTGGAACACCAACCAACACGGTAAATCTGGCCTCACGCAACGTGTGCGCGAAAGCCAAGTCAGTATCGACCAAGCAGAAGCCGAGACTATCAAGTTTTTGGAAAACTGGGTGCCTGCGGGTAAATCGCCCATTTGCGGAAATTCCATCTGTCAGGATCGCCGCTTTTTAGTTCGTGGCATGCCGCTGCTAGAAGATTATTTTCACTATCGTAATTTGGATGTAAGCACCGTAAAAGAATTAGCCCGCCGCTGGCGACCAGATGTAATTGCCGGTGTGAAAAAATCCGGTGCGCATTTGGCGTTAGATGACATTAAAGATTCAATTGCAGAGCTGCAGCATTATCGCGCGACGTTCTTTAAGATGAGTTAAGCGCTAAGCAAAGGGAACTAAGAGGATAAAGTAAAGAGGATTACGCTATGCCAGTTATCAGCCGTTTTCTTGGTATTGTGATTAGCATGTATTGGAATGATCACGCGCCGCCGCATTTTCATGCGAAATATGGTGACTATGAAATAGCGACTGGCGTTGTTAGTGGAAAGTTTCCAAAGCGAGCATTGCGCTGCGTAATGGAATGGTATGAAATGCATAAAGATGAGCTAATGGCTGACTGGTTGTTGTGCGAGGCAAATCAGTTGCCTGCTCCAATAGCACCACTGGAGTAAGAGTTATGTTGCATATTATGAGCGTTGAGTATTTGAGCGATTACACACTTAGTGTTTCGTTTAGCGATGGGCGTGCTGGCATTGCAGATTTGTCCGTTATTTTAGATAAAGGTGTTTTTCAATCTCTGAAGGATGTCGCGCTGTTTGCGCAAGCGTATGTAGACGCTGAATTAAAAACCGTTGTTTGGCCAAATGGTCTTGATCTGGCTCCTGAGTTTGTTTATTTCTGCGCATTCAAAAATGATGTTGTACTGCAATCGCAATTCCAAGCGTGGGGTTATGCTGCTTAATTTTTTATTCTCGGATAGTAGCCTCGTTCATTTTGTGTTGGATCACATTAAAGATTCAATTGCAGAGCTGCAGCATTATCGCGCGACTTTTTTAAGATGGATGTTTAAGTCGAGCCAAATTTAAAAGGGGGTATCATTCGATGCCCCCTTTTACTATTACGAACTATCAAAAAATTATTTTTTCTTATCGAGTTCAGCAATTTCTTTTTGCAAGCCTTTCAAAGATGCTTCAACACTTTGCATGGGCGTTAGGCCTGCTGGGTAAACTTCTTGTTCCACTGTCAGCCATAAAGTTCCGCCCACGGTGCGGTTGGCAGCAATTAACGCTTTCCAATCGGTTGTGTCTTTACCAATGATGGGGTCTTCTTTATTGCCTTCTTCCGGTGCGGAAGCTTTGTAGTGGGTTACGATGGTACGGCCTGGGTAAGCTTTTACAAAATCCACGGGGTTTTTTCCTGCAACTTCTGTCCAGCCAACATCTTGCTGCAAGACTACGCTTTGAGATGTGCCAGCACCTATAACATCCCATGGGGTTTTTCCGGCTTCACCGAGCATTTCGGGTTTGTGGTTGTGGTAGCCCGTGTGCATGCCGTGCGGTGCTAATTTTTTCTCAAGTGCTTCTAAGTCAGCGGCAACTTCTTTTGCGCCTTCTGGTGTGAACGCACGTTTATCCATAGGAATAATTAAATATGTGCAGCCAATCGCTTTGTAAAATGCAACGGTCTTATCAAAGTTTTCTGCTGAGAGCTTGTCGAATGGAACATGTGCTGCCGCAATTTCTAAACCGGTACTTTTCAAAAAGGCTTTTAATCCTTTTGGATCATCGCTGTATTTGCCAAAGTTGCCCGCAAACTCAACGCCTTGAAAACCGTAGGCTTTAAGTTGTTTTAACGTGCCTTCAAAGTCTGCACTTACAGCATCTTTTACTGACCAGAGTTGTACGCTTAATTTGGGTTGTGTGGGTGCAGCTGCTTGGGTGTAGCCTGCTAAAATTGCGCTGCTAGAGATTAACGCAATAGCTAATTTTTTATTCAGTTTCATAATCAATTCCTAATCTAGTTATTAAATATTGTTGATATTAAAAATAATGTATTTGGAGATTAAAGTTTGCCGAGCTTTAATTGTTTAGCTGCAAAGTCACAGGCTCTTGCGGTTAATGCCATATAAGTGAGCGATGGATTTTGCCAAGCATTGGAGGTCATACTTGCTCCATCGGTCACAAATAAGTTGGGAATATCATGCGTTTGATTGTTGGCGTTGAGCACAGATGTTTTTGGGTCTCGCCCCATGCGTGCCGTACCCATCTCGTGAATTGATAAACCGAATGGGCGATCTTCGTTGCGTCTGATTACATGTTTAACAATATCTTTTGCGCCCACGGCTTCTAAAATTTCGGCGGCAGTGTTGGCGATATCTTCATTCATTTTGTAATCATTTTCGGTAAAGCTTGCTTCAATATGCAGTTGTGGCATCCCCCATTTATCTTTCAGTGTTGGGTGCAGGCTAACGTGATTGTCGTAGCGCGGTAACATCTCTCCGGAACCATGCAAACTAAAATACCAGCTACCCGCATTTTGAATTTGTTTTTTAAAGTCTGCACCAAAACCATCTTTATTGGCAAAGCTACTCCAGTTTTCCCGTGATGCTGAACCAGAAAGTGAATAACCACGGAAAAAATTCGGATGTTTTTCTTTCACATTTCTAAAATTCGGAATATAGGGTGCGGTTGGGCGGCGGCCTGAATAATATTCGTCTTCAAAACCTTCAATGCGACCTACAGCACCTGAACCATAGAGATGATCCATTAAATAGTGCCCAAGCACGCCCGATGAGTTAGCAATACCATTGGGAAAGCGTTCACTGGTGGAGTTCAACATGATTTGTGTGGTGCCGAGAGTAGAGGCGCACAAGAAAACCATTTTGGCAAAATACTCGCGGGTTTCCATGGTTTCGCTATCAATAACGCGCACGCCTTTGGCGCGATTGGTTTTTGGGTCATAAATAACGCTGTGCACAATTGCATCCGTAGTAATACTTAAATTGCCAGTTTTAAGTGCTGCCGGAAGTGTTGAGCTTTGGGTGGTAAAGTTCGCACCAAAGGAACAGCCTTTGTGGCACTCGTTGCGCGCTTGGCATTGCAAACGGCCTTGTTCAAGATGATGCGGCGCGGGTTTAGATAAGTGTGCGCAGCGGCCCATAATCATTTTGCGATCTGGAAATTTCGCTTCAAGTTTTTTCTTGAGTGCAAGTTCAACATTATTAAATTCAAATGGCGGTAAGAATTCGCTATCGGGCAATACGGGGATATTTTCTTTAGAGCCGCTAATGCCTGCATGGCGTTCAACATAGCTATACCATTGCTCTAGGTCTTTGTAGCGAATTGGCCAATCGATGCCGTGGCCGTCCGCAAGGTTTGCGTTAAAATCGTAATCACTTAAGCGATAAGATTGACGTGCCCAGAGCAATGATTTTCCGCCGAGTTGATTGCCGCGAATCCAACTAAACGGTTTTCCTTCTGGTGTGCTGTAAGGGTAATCGCGGTCATTCATAAAAAATTGCTTGGATGTATCACCAAACGCATAGCATTGGCGCTGAATAGAATATTGATCTTCTACCAATTGATGATTCATTGCATTGCGGAATGGCAGCTTCCAAGTTTGTACGCCTTCGCCTACATAATCTGCGCGGTGCTCAACGGGGCGACCACGCTCCACCATCAAGGTTTTTAAACCTTTCTCCGTTAATTCTTTGGCGGCCCAGCCGCCGGTAATTCCAGAGCCTACAACAATGGCGTCAAATACTTGCGCCGATTTTTTTATATAAACAGTCTTTTCCATCATACGTACCTATTATTCGGTTGAAAGAAATCGCTACACCTATTGTTGCGTGATTAATTCAATGCCCACGCCTTGCCTATTTTGGCGAAGGGGAAGTTGCCTTGGTAACCACCGGGAACTGCCAAATAAGCAAGCTCTTTGGTAGCACCAACTTCAGAGGTGTAGTAGCCGAACAGGGTGAGCGATTTGAAAAAGGTAAAAAAGCGTTTATCTTCAGCGGTAAAACCTAACTCTAATTTTTCAATTGCGGTAAGTAATTGAATGTGTTGTTTGTGAGTACAGGTTAAAAATGTTTTGTGAAATTTATCTTCAGCAACACTATTCATTTTTTTCAAACCCCCCAGAAACTGTTGTTGTTTCTCTTTGCTGACGCATTCGGCGAGATACTTATCCAAAAAGCCATGCACATTCACTGCAAGTGCACCGGGGGTGTCAGTGGTGGGAATAATTAAATCCGCAATTTCACCGGTCATTTGCAATTGTTCTGGCGTAAAAAAGGTGGTCACATGAGGCATGGCGTCTTTCACTGTTGCGGCTAACACATCTAGTGATTGCGCTGAAAGCGAAAGGCCGCAGAGCAAAGCCATTTGTTTAAGTGCAGTGCGGCGTGGGTTTTCAGTTTCAACCCCCGTTAAATCCGCGAGTTTATTGTTATGCGGCATAGATCATCTCCGAATGTATGACTAAAGCAGGTCGTAAAAGTTGATTTAAAAATCTTTGGCTGTTAAGCAGTGCAAAGCAGCTAGGTTATTGTAAAAATGAAGTGTAAACGGTTACATTTGTGCCTTACTATAACGTTGCCGAGCAGCGGCGTCTAGCTGCATCGAGCACTAAAGGGGTCGCTATGTTAGGTTTACGGTCAGGAAGTATTGGGTTGCTTAGCCTGCTATTGCTTGCGTGTACACGCCGCAGACAACCTCTTATCAAATTATCTCAGCTCCCTAAATCTAGTCTGCAATTGGAAACTAGCAAGGGCTTAAGTGACATTAATGCTATCGCAGAAGCGCGTGCTTTATACGCACATTTACAAAACATTAAACAGCAGCACATGTAATAAAAAGGCCGAATCATTTCTGATTCGGCCTTTTTGCTCCTCCCCTTTTTTATGGGGGCAGGGAGGGGGTTAAACGTTGTAAGTCGATGACGACGTATGACCGCCGCGACCCGTCCAGTTGGTGTGGAAGAACTCACCGCGTGGTTTATCGGTACGCTCGTAGGTGTGCGCGCCGAAGTAATCGCGTTGGGCTTGCAGCAAGTTTGCGGGCAAGCGTGCAGTGCGATAGCCGTCGAAGTAAGTCAATGCAGAGGTAATTGTTGGGGCAGGGATGCCATTCACAATTGCCGCTGCTGCAACACGACGCCAACCAGCCTGTGCAGCTTCAACAGTTTTACGGAAGTAATCGTCTAACAATAAATTATTCAGCTCTGGGTTCTTATCGAAAGCGTCTTTAATGTTGCTTAAGAACGATGAGCGAATAATACAACCGCCGCGCCACATCATAGCAATGCCGCCGTAGTTCAAGTTCCAACCGTACTCTTTACCGGCTTCGCGCATTAACAAGTAGCCTTGGGTGTAAGAAATAATTTTTGATGCAAACAACGCGTTGCGCAAATCATTAACAAAGGCTTTTTTGTCGCCTTCAAATTTAACTGCTGGGCCACTGATTAATTTTGAGGCTTGCACACGCTCTTCTTTTTGTGAAGACAAGCAACGCGCAAATACGGCTTCAGAAATCAACGTGAGCGGTACGCCTAAATCGAGGGCGATAACACCAGTCCACTTACCTGTACCTTTTTGGCCGGCGGTGTCGAGGATCTTCTCAACCAAAGCTTCGCCGTTTTCTTTGTAGCCAAGAATGTCGCGGGTAATTTCAACCAAGTAGCTTTCGAGTTCGCCTTGGTTCCACTCGGCAAATACTTCGTGCATTTCATCGGTGCTCATGCCGAGCACTTCTTTCATGATTTGGTAGGCTTCGCAAATCAATTGCATATCGCCGTATTCAAGACCGTTGTGAACCATTTTCACGAAGTGGCCAGCGCCTTTATCGCCAACCCAATCGCAGCATGGGCTGTTGTCGGCAACTTTGGCAGAGATGTTTTGGAAAATCTCTTTTACGTGTGGCCATGCCGCGTTGGAGCCGCCGGGCATAATCGATGGGCCCGTCAATGCACCTTCTTCACCGCCAGAAACGCCAGTGCCGATAAACAATAAGCCTTTGCTTTCAAGGTATTCAGTGCGACGGTCGGTATCTGGGAAATGCGTGTTGCCGCCGTCGATAATGATATCGCCAGCTTCCAAATGCGGGATCAATTGTTCAATAAAATCGTCTACTGCTTTACCGGCTTTAACCATCAACATAATTTTGCGTGGTTTGGCGAGTGAGGCTACTAACTCTTCAATGGAGCGTGCGCCGCGAATAGTTTTGCCAGCGGCGCGGCCTGCAATAAAGCTATCAACTTTGTCTACTGAGCGGTTGTAAGCGGTAACTGTGTAGCCTTTGCTGGCCATATTTAGAATGAGGTTTTCGCCCATTACGGCGAGGCCAACCAAGCCTATATCAGAAAGTGGTTTCATAAAATTCGTAGCCTATCGTCTGTGGTTGATACATCAGGGGTAGAAACATCAAAGTTAGAGACTTGGGTGCGACCGAAGTTTAAGTCTTGTATGCCAATGCTTGGCGGTTACAAGGTATTAAACACCCTTTGTATTGCGGCTTCGCTGCCAGTTCTATTGCGAGTGGTGCGAGGCTCTTTTGGGGGCGCTATTATTCCCGTTTAGTGGGTAAATTCATAGCGAAAAGAGGGTAAGTTTGGGTTATGTGAGCGATTTTTGTTACATGTATCCCCTCCCAGCCTCCCCCTTGAAAAGCGGTGAGGGGCTTAAAAGCACCCCCTCCTAGCCTCCCCCTTCACAAAGGGGAGGGACTTTACTCCCAGTGCGATAGGCTTTGTGCAAGGCTCGGTCTAATCTCCTCCCCTTTTTCAAGGGGGAGGCCGGGAGGGGGTGCTTTTAAGTTGGAGGGGGTGCTGTTATCTTCCGCTTCCTCCGATAATTCACCTTCGCCTGCTGCGCTAATGCCCAGTCGATATGCTCCTGAACCAGCGCAGAAGCGCCTTCTCTTTTCGCCTGCAATGCTTCAATAATCCTTACATCGCTAGGCGCGTTGCCCAAGCCCACCGCTAGATTTCTCAGCCAGCCTTCATAACCAATCCTGCGAATTGCGGAACCTTCGGTATTCGCCAGATACTCTTTTTCCGTCCAATTAAACAGAGTGACTAAATCACTATTGGCTAAACCGTGGCGCGGTAAAAAGTCGTTTTCTTGCGTGAATTGCGCGTATTTATTCCACGGGCAAATGGCTTGGCAGTCATCGCAACCAAAAACGCGGTTGCCGATGGGTTCGCGGAATTCCAGCGGAATTGCGCCTTTGTTTTCGATGGTGAGGTAGGAAATGCAGCGACGGGCATCCAGTTCATAGGGCGCGGTAAAGGCATCGGTGGGGCAAACTTTTAAGCAGGCGGTGCATTCGCCGCATTGATTGATCTGATCGGGTTGGTCGATAGGTAAGGGTAAAAACGTAAAAATCTCGCCCAGGAAAAACCAGCTGCCTGCTTCGCTGTTAATAATCAGCGTGTGCTTGCCTTGCCAGCCTAAACCCGCCTTTTCGGCCAGCGGGCGCTCCATGACGGGGGCGCTATCGACAAAGGCGCGGTTTAGCCATTCGGGGTCTTTGGGGTCATTAGCGGGGAGTGCATCATCGATTTGTTTGGCGAGTGTGCTCAAGCGTTTGCGAATAAGTTTGTGGTAGTCACGCCCAAGGGTATAGCGCGAGACATAGGCTTTAGACGGGTCTTTCAAGGTTTTGATTTGCTCGGTATCACCGGGCAAATAATCCATGCGCACTGAAATAACCCTCAAGGTGCCGGGCACCAAATCGGCGGGGCGCGAGCGTTTGTTGTCGTGTGCCGTGAGCCATTCCATGCTGCCGTGATAGCCCTTGGCGATCCATTCTTGCAAACGAGCTTCCGCATCGCCCAAGTCAATATCGGTAATGCCGACCTGCTGAAAACCCAGCTCGCGCCCCCAGATTTTTATATCGGCGGCGAGTTGATTGAAATTGAATGATGCATGCATAGGGCTGGCAAGCTAAGCGATAAGATGCGCCTAGTTTGCCAGAATTTTTTTGTGCTGGTTGAAAAGCTTTTGCTTTATTTAAACAACCACAACTGAGTTTTCAACCCCCAATACACCGCTAGGAACATATTTGTCGGCTTCAAAATCATTTTCCCAGCATTCGCCATCAAGTACGTAGCGAAACGCATATTCGCCCGGTTCTAATTCGATACTTGTTGCGTAGTTGCCATCTTTTTGTTTCTTTAATTCCGTGTCTATAAATTGCCAGCCGTTAAATTCTGCTGCCAAATAGATCTTCTTGGCTTTTTCGACGAGTTCTTTTGGTGCAACGAATTTCACTTTGCACGCAGGTTTGGTTTTAAAGTATTTTTTTTCGATGCTCATAGTGGCTCTCCATGT
>SYDJ01000043.1 GCA_005801205.1 Gammaproteobacteria bacterium | reverse complement strand
CTGAATACACTCCACACGTAGATACCGGCGACTACATCGTAGTTATCAATGCCGAAAAAGTGCATGTGACTGGCAAAAAGTTGACTGATAAGATTTATTATCATCACACCAACCACATTGGCGGTATCAAATCTATCAGCTTCAAGCATTTGGTTGAAAAGTCTCCGACTTCTCCAATCGAAATCGCTGTAAAAGGCATGTTGCCACGTGGCCCACTTGGCCGCGCAATGTTGCGTAAGCTGAAAGTGTACGCAGGTAATGAGCATCCACATACTGCTCAGCAACCAAAAGAACTGACTATCTAATAAAGGGGCTGGACAGATGGCTACAACTCAATATTACGGTACATGTCGTCGCAAGACCTCTACTGCTCGCGTTTTCCTTACTGCTGGTACTGGCGCAATCGTTGTTAACGATCGTCCATTGGATGAGTACTTTGGTCGTCCAGTAGCTCGCTTGGTTGTTCGTCAACCACTAGAGTTGGTTGGCTTGAGCGATAAGTTCGACGTGAACGTCACCGTTGCTGGTGGTGGTTCTTTCGGTCAGGCGGGCGCAATTCGCCACGGTTTGACTCGTGCGTTGATGGAATACAACGAAGAATTACGTGGTGCTCTGCGTAAAGCGGGTTACGTAACGCGCGATTCTCGTGAAGTTGAACGTAATAAAGTTTGCTTACGTAAAGCACGTAAAAAGCCACAATTCTCCAAACGTTAATCGTTGTCTTTGGTGGTTTATTTGGCTGCCAATTGATGATTATCAAAAAACGCCCAAGTCAGTGCTGGCTTGGGCGTTTTTTTGCATCTACACTTCCTACACTCGCTGCGCTCAATGTTCTGCGCAGTTATTTAATCCTTTTATTACGTATGGTTATTCTTGTAAGCGGGACTTAATTTCTTTAAGATTGCCGCTTTTTTGGGGTTGCCAAAAATCATCCTAAATCATTGCCAATATTCATTTATTTATTATTGGTCGTGGTTTACTGGCCGTTAAAGCTGTTAGGGGAGAAGATCGTCATGAGTAATGACGTAGTAAACAAAACGCGTCGTAACCTACTTATTGGTGCTACGACGGCTGTGGGCGCTGTGGGTGCTGTGGGCATCGCAGTACCTTTCGTTGGGTCGTGGAATCCGAGTGCTAAAGCTAAGGCTGCCGGTGCACCTGTTAAATTCAACATGAGCAAAATTGAACCTGGCGCTATGGTCACCGTTGAGTGGCGTGGTAAGCCGGTTTATGTGCTTCGCCGCACGCCCGAGGCGCTTGCGAGCCTTAAGAAGGTAGAAGAATTTGGATTCATCCGCGATCCTAAATCGGAAGTTCCGCAGCAGCCTAAATATGCACAGAATGAAGCGCGTGCAATCAAAGAAGAGTTTGCGATTTTACTGGGGGTGTGTACCCACTTAGGCTGCTCGCCGCTCTACCGCCCCGATGTTGGCGCTGCCGATTTGGGTGGTGATAAATGGCAGGGTGGTTTTTTCTGCCCATGCCATGGCTCTAAATATGATTTGGCTGGCCGAGTCTATGTAGGTGTTCCAGCACCGACCAATCTCGAGGTGCCTAAGCATTATTACGAGAGTGAAAGCGTAGTTATCATCGGCGAAGACCAAGGGGCATAAGATGAATTGGGTTGTAAATCAATTAGCAGGTTTGTGGGGTTGGGTTGATAACCGCCTCCCCGTACAAAAAGCATGGGATACCCATATGGGTAAATACTATGCGCCCAAAAACTTCAACTTTTGGTATTTCTTTGGTGTGCTTTCGCTGTTGGTTTTGGTCAACCAATTGGTGACCGGTATTTGGTTGACCATGAGTTACACGCCAACGGCTGAAGCGGCATTCGCGTCAGTTGAATACATTATGCGCGATGTAGAATACGGCGATTTGCTGCGCTACATGCATTCCACCGGCGCGTCAGCGTTCTTTGTGGTTGTATACTTGCACATGTTCCGCGGTTTGATGTACGGCTCCTACAAGTCTCCACGCGAGTTGGTGTGGATCTTCGGTATGACCATTTATCTAGTGCTTATGGCCGAAGCTTTTATGGGTTATGTATTGCCTTGGGGTCAAATGTCCTATTGGGGTGCGCAAGTAATCGTCTCCTTGTTTGGTGCTATTCCCGTTATTGGTGAAGACTTGGTGCAGTGGATTCGTGGTGATTACTTGATCTCTGGAATCACCCTAAACCGTTTCTTTGCGTTGCACGTTGTTGCTCTGCCAATCGTATTGCTGGCCTTGGTTGTTATGCATATTTTGGCGTTACACGATAAGCATGTAGGCTCCAACAACCCAGACGGCGTCGAGATCAAAAAGCACAAAGATGAAAATGGTATTCCCCTAGATGGCGTTCCTTTCCACCCCTACTACACAGTGCATGACCTTGTAGGTATCAGTGTTTTCCTGTTCGTTTTCTGTTTCATCATGTTCTTTATGCCGGAGATGGGCGGTTTCTTCCTCGAGAAAGCCAACTTTGAAGAAGCAAACAATCTGAAAACGCCACTGCACATCGCGCCAGTTTGGTATTTCACACCCTTCTATGCAGTATTGCGTGCAGTAACCATGGAGATTGGCCCATTAAACGCTAAATTCCTTGGTTTTGTGGCTATGGCGGCGGCGATTGCGATTCTATTTGTGTTGCCTTGGTTGGATCGTAGCAAAGTGAAATCAATCCGCTACCGTGGTTGGATTGCGCGCGTAATGCTGATGAGCTTTGCGGCTATGTTCGTAGTGCTCGGTTACTTGGGTGTGCAAGCGCCTACAGAAGGCCGTACGCTACTGTCACAAATTGCAACCGTCTTCTACTTCGCCTACTTCGTGACTATGCCGGTATGGACAACACCCGATTTGGCAAAAGCAAAATCTAAGCTTTCGTTTGTCTTGTGCGGTGTGTTTGCAGTGATCTTTGCTGCTATGACCGTAAGTTACATCAAAGCAGATGTGCCCGCATTGCTATTAGGGTTTTGCGTGTTCTTGACGGTGATTTTCGCAGTATTGCCACTATTGGCCTCTCGCGATCATGTTTTGGTAGAGCCAGAGCGTGTACAAGCTAAGGGCTTGCCATTGCATATCGTATTGGGTGGCTTGGCATTGTTCTTAATTTTGATGATTGTCCCAATTAAGGCAGTTGCTAATACCGGTGCATTTGATTGCGGTGCCGTTCCTTGCGATAAGATGGAAGTTAACTTGCATGACAAAGAATCCTTGCAGCGCGGTGCTAAATACTTCACCAACTACTGCATGGGTTGTCACTCCGCAAAATATTCACGCTTTGGTCGTGTAGCTGAGGATTTGGAAATTCCTCCTGAGTTGATGGAGGGCAACCTGATTTTGGGCGGTCAACGCTCCGGTCAATTAATGGAAATTGCTATGCGTCCAGCGCAGGCGAAAGTGTGGTTCGGTGTTGCGCCGCCAGATCTTAGCTTGGTTACTCGCGTACGTTCGCCAGAGTGGGTTTACACCTACTTGCGCAACTTTTACAAAGATGATGCGCGCCCATGGGGTGTCAATAACCGTGTATTTCCCAATGTAGGTATGCCTCACGTATTGATTGGCCCACAAGGGTTGCAGGAGTGCGGTCCAGGCCCAAAACTCAATCAT
This sequence comes from Gammaproteobacteria bacterium, assembly GCA_005801205.1. GTDB lineage: Bacteria > Pseudomonadota > Gammaproteobacteria > Pseudomonadales > Cellvibrionaceae > Cellvibrio. The sequence goes on along the minus strand of SYDJ01000043.1, from coordinate 4,165 downwards.
CATGGTCACGCAGCGCGTAACACAATTGGTGAGCTAGAGGTGGATGAACACTGTGGTGGTTTGGTTGAAGGCTCAATCAAAGGCACTATGAAAAAAGAAGAGTTTGATCAAGCTGCTTACGATCTTGTTAATTTCATGGCCTATTTGGCTGAGCCAGGTGCACTTAAGCGTGAAGAGATGGGCAAGCGTGTATTGTTCTTTATCTTGATTTTTGCTGCTTGTGCATTCTTCTTGAATAAAGAGTTCTGGCGAAATATTCACTAGAATCAAATCGACTCTGGAATCAAGAGTGAAAAAGGGCGACTATAGGTCGCCCTTTCTTTTGGGCGATAATTTCTCAGTTATTTTTCTTATTACGTATTGTTAAGTTACGTGTTTTTTGAGCCGTGTGAGTTTGCTATGGATATGACATCGAATCGCCCCTATTTGCTCAGAGCCATTTATGAGTGGTTGCTGGATAACAGTTGCACGCCGCACTTGGTGGTGTTTGCCAATGTGCCCGGCGTAGCTGTGCCGCAACAACACATCAATAAAGATGGCCAAATCATTTTGAATATTGCACCTTCTGCGGTTAGGGACTTGTTAATCGCTAATGAGGCTGTTTCGTTTAGTGCGCGTTTCAGCGGTGTGGTAAATCATATCTATGTGCCCTGTGGTGCGGTCTTGGGGATTTATGGTCGTGAAAACGGCCAAGGGATGATGTTTGAGTTGGAGGTTCCACCTGAATCGCCTGTGCCGCCAGCACCTCCCACCAAGCCAGAGCTCACCACTACCAAGTCGGGTACAAAAAGCGAGAGTAATGTGACATCACTCAAACGCCCGTCGCTTAAAGTAGTGAAATAGTTGTTTTGCAGTGTGACAAGTTTGTTGAGGGCTGAGTGTTTAGTCATAAACTTGTCACAATTGCTTGTTACATTGGGCGACAAGGGTGAGGCAGGCTCCCCCTTCAATTATCGTCACCTTTCCTAAAGGAAACGCTCAATGAACGCTAACAAATTTATTAAAGGATTGGCTTTTGCCGGTTCTCTCATTGCTTCAATGACTTGTGCAATTGCTGTACAAGCTGCTGTAGACCCAAAATTGCCAGAATACAAAGTGACCTCTGGTGTATCTGGTGCCATCAACAGTATTGGTTCAGACACCTTGGCCAACATGATGACCTTGTGGTCTGAAGACTTTAAAAAGTCTTATCCTAACGTGAATATTCAAGTGCAAAGCGCTGGTTCTTCTACTGCACCACCAGCATTGACTGAAGGTACTTCAAACTTCGGCCCAATGAGCCGCGCGATGAAAGAAGCTGAAGTTCAAGCGTTTGAAGCCAAGCATGGTTACAAGCCCACTAAAGTGCCAGTAGCTATCGACGTTTTGGCTGTTTATGTAAACAAAGATAACCCAATCAAAGGCTTGTCTATCTCTCAAGTAGATGCCATCTTCTCTGCTACCCGTAAGTGCGGTGGCGAGAAAGATTTAAAGACTTGGGGTGATGTTGGTTTAACTGGTGCATGGGAGAAACGCGGTATTTCTTTGTACAGCCGTAACGCTGTATCAGGTACTTACGGTTACTTCAAAGACGAAGCGCTTTGTAAAGGTGACTTTAAATCAACCATTAACGAACAACCAGGTTCTGCTTCTGTAGTACAAAGTGTATCTGAAGGTATTAATGCGATTGGTTACTCAGGTATTGGTTACAAGACTTCTGGTGTGCGTGCATTGCCAATCTCTAAAACCTCATACTCTGAGATGATTACTCCTGACACCGAACACGGTTTGGATGGCAGCTACCCATTGTCACGTCAGCTTTATGTTTACGTGAACAAGAAGCCTAACCAACCGTTAGACAAGTTACAGCTTGAGTTCTTCAAGTACGTATTGTCTAAGCAAGGTCAAGAAGCGGTTGAGCGCGATGGTTACATTCCATTACCGGCTGGCTTAGCTGAAAAAACCTTAGAAAAGTTGTCTAAGTAATATCAGGTTTTAGCTGGATAAGAACCGCTGCCTAGCAGCGGTTTTTTTATGGGTGAGTATTTTTCTTTGCGGGAAGCCTAAAGTGTTGAGGTTGCCGTACTGTAACAATTTTGTCATCTTTGGCTGTTAGGATTTATGCGCCACTACCTCATTGGGTGAATTCCATGTCACAACCTATATCTAATGCCGCACAAATTGCGAGCCTCATGCCGAATGCTGAGCAGCGCACTAAGTTGCGGCGCATACGCAACATAAAAGATAAGTTTTCAGGCTACGGCATTATGACCGCTGGTATAGCGGTGGTTGGGTCGCTTGCTTTAATTTTTGTGTACTTGTTCTCTGAAGTTGCGCCGCTATTACGTGGTGCGTCAGTTGATATTGAACAAACCTATTCTTTGCCTGTGAACGAGCAGGTATCAGGCAGTTCTGCAGAGTTTATTAGCTTAGAGCGCTATGAAGAAATCGGTACTGCCTATCATAAAAATGGCACAGTGCAGTTCTTTAATGCGCTTACCGGTGCGGGTATCAGCAATCAGCAAGTGCCTAAATCTGACGATGCAACCTTTACAACCTTAGGTGCAAGTGAGGCGTCACATGGTTTGGTCGCTTATGGGTATAGCAATGGCGAGGTCGCGGTTGTAAAAGCTCAGTATGATCTGAGCTACCCAGACGACAAGCGCGTTGTGACTGCCAGTCTTGGTCTTCCCTTGGGCGAAGTACCTTTGTTATTGGATGCTAATAAAGCCGCTATATCTGTTTTGGCCATTCAAGCCACCAAAGATGGGATGGTACTGAGCGCAGCCACTAGCGATAACCGCTTGGTATTAGGGGTTGTCAGCAGTGAGCTCAATGAGATTACTGAAGAAACAACTAACACAACGGCAACGTTTAATTTACCTCCCTTGCCAGGCGGTGAAAAAGTCACGCACATGCAGCTGGATAATGATGGCCGCTACTTGGTAGTCGCCAATGATAAAGCGCAACTTTATCTCTATAACATCACTAAGCCCGATGCAGCAGAGCGCTACGAACCTGTAAAAGTCGATGGTGGCAATGTTACAGCTATGCGCTATTTGGTGGGTACCGGCTCGCTGGCAATTGGCACAGAACAGGGCAAGGTGAGCCAGTGGTTGATGGTGCGCGACCCACAAAACAAGTACCACGTAACCCACGTGCGCGATTTTAAACCCTTAGAGGGTGCCATTACTCACATAGCCCCAGAATTTGGTCGTCGCGGATTTTGGGCGGCAGATAACAAGGGGGATATAGGTATCTACTTTGGTACTTCATCACGAACCTTGCTCACCAAATCTATGGGTGAAACACCTATTACCAACATTGGCATATCACCCATCAATGGTCGCGTTTTGTTGTTAGATCAAAACCAAAAAGTGAATATGGCTAAGGTGTGGAACGAGCACCCAGAAGTTTCATTCAGTATGCTGTGGGAGAAAGTCTGGTACGAAGGCCGTGAAGCACCAGATTACATTTGGCAGGCATCCTCAGGCAGCGATGACTTTGAAGCCAAAATGAGCTTTGTGCCACTCACACTAGGAACGCTTAAGGCCGCGCTCTTTGCGATTTTGTTTGCTGTACCACTCGGTGTTATGGGCGCAATTTATACCGCGTATTTTATGACGCCAAAGCTGCGTGGCATTGTGAAGCCCACCATCGAAATCATGGCGGCTTTGCCCAGCGTTATTCTCGGTTTCCTTGCCGGTTTGTGGTTGGCGCCATTTCTTGAGAACCATCTGCCTGCCATTTTCTGCATACTCTTAATTGTGCCCGTGGTCATGCTGATTGTGGGCTTTACGTGGAGCCAGTTGCCGCTCTCGATTCGTTCGCGTGCTCCAGAAGGTTGGGAAGCTGCAATTCTGGTGGTGCCGGTCATTCTCACCGTATGGGCCTGCGTTGATATCAGCCCACACCTTGAAATCTGGTTCTTTGATGGCAGCTTGCCGCAATGGTTTAGCAATCATGGTGTTAAGTTCGAGCAACGCAATGCCTTGGTAGTAGGCTTGGTGATGGGTTTTGCGGTTATTCCTAGCATTTTCTCTATTGCCGAAGATGCGGTATTCAGTGTGCCACGCCACCTCACGCAAGGTTCGTTGGCGCTAGGTGCAACCCGCTGGCAAACCATGACGGGTGTTGTTTTACCAACAGCCAGCCCCGGTATTTTCTCGGCAGTTATGATGGGCTT
>SYDJ01000042.1 GCA_005801205.1 Gammaproteobacteria bacterium | reverse complement strand
CCGGTAGTGCCACCGGTGTATTGTAAAACGGCAACATCTTCAGGGTTTATTGCCACGGGTTGCCATGATTGCTTCGCCATATGCAAAGCATCATTAAATTTTATTTGTGTGGGAAACGAAAACTCCGGCACTAACTTTTTAACGTACTTAACCACGGTATTGATCAGCAGTCTTTTCAACGGTGGGTGTACATCCGCAAGCTCAGTCACAATCACTTGCTCTACGGATGTTTCAGCAATAATTGTTGATGCATTTTTAGCGATATTAGCGAGCACCACTAAAGCCTTAGCACCTGAATCATTTAATTGATGTTTAATTTCATGGGCGGTGTAAAGTGGATTTGTATTAACCACAATAAGGCCAGCGCGCATTGCACCAAAAACAGCAATGGGGTACTGCAATACATTAGGCAATTGAATCGCAATGCGGTCGCCAGGCTTTAACGCCGTATGCTGCTGTAAGTAGGCTGCAAATTTACCACTGAGCTCATCCAGCTCGCGAAAACTAATTGTGTGCCCCATACAAGTAAACACAGCACTCGCTGAAAACTCTTTACAAGCTTCAGCAAATACCTCGGGAATTGTACGGTGATAATGTAAGGGCATTGCTTGGCTCCTATTCTTTTTATGGGATACTTTTAGAGAAACTAAAATAAAAAATGGTCGGCATCAAGACTCATCAGATTTTCGGCACCGGAATTAATAGTGGCCGCCAAGCTCAGCGTTCTCGGTAAAATTCGCTCAAAATAAAAACGCGCTGTCGTTAATTTTGCGTTATAAAAATCCGGTTCGTGAGTGCCTGCAGCAAGCTTAAGTGAAGCAGTTTTGGCCGCTCTCGCCCACAGATAACCCATAAAAATATAACCGCAATACATCAAGTAATCGACCGATGCCGCACCCACTTCATCGGCATTATTCTGTGCTCGCCTACCTATATTAGCGGTAATCACTAACCACTCTTTCTCTAGTCTAGCCAAAGATTCTATATAGGGCGATAATTCTGGTGGGTTTGTAGAGTCAAGGCAAAACTGTTGAATGCACTCTGCAAATTTACCCAGTAACTTGCCATTGGATAACAGAATTTTACGACCCAATAAATCCAACGCCTGAACGCCAGTAGTACCTTCATATAAAGACGCTATGCGACAATCGCGCAGGTTCTGCTCCACGCCCCACTCCTTGATATAACCGTGGCCGCCAAAACATTGCAGTGCTAAGTTGGCTGATTCAAAACCCAACTCAGTCATAAAACCTTTAGCGATGGGCGTGATCACGCTCAGCATATCCAGCGCAGACTGACACAGGTTTTCGCCTTGCCCCAATTGTGCAATATCCACCCGTTTAGCGGCGTAGTAAGCCATCATCCGCATGCCTTCGGCCATGGCTTTTTGCGTCATCAGCATGCGGCGTACATCGGGGTGAACAATAATAGGGTCAGCGCTGCCATTCGGGTTTTTAACGCCCGATAAGGATCGACCCTGCAAACGATCCTGCGAGTATTTAAGTGATTTTTGAAATCCTAACTCCGCATGTGCCAAACCCTGCAATGCAGCACCCAGCCGCGCCAAATTCATAAAGGTAAACATGAGATTCAAGCCTTTGTGCGGCTCGCCTAAAAGGGTACCAATTGCACCCTCAAAGTTCAGCAGGCAAGTCGCGTTGCCGTGAATACCCATTTTGTGTTCTAGCGAACCACAATTGACATGGTTGCGCTCGCCCAGCGAGCCATCCGCATGAATACTGAATTTGGGAACGATAAAGAGCGATAGCCCTTTAGTGCCTGCAGGAGCATCGGGCAAACGGGCAAGCACTATATGAACGATATTTTCCGCGAGATCATGGTCGCCAGAGGAAATAAAAATCTTGGTGCCGCTCAAGGAGTAACGGCCATCACCTAAGGGCGTCGCCTTGGTTTTTAGCAAGCCTAAATCTGTACCGCAATGCGCCTCGGTCAAGCACATGGTGCCAGTCCACTGGCCAGAAATGAGGGCTGGTAAATAGGTTTGCTTCTGCTCGTCCGACCCGTGAGATTCTATGGTATGCATAGCCCCTTGCGATAAGCCGGGGTACATAGTCCACGCGTAGTTAGCGGTAGCCGACAATTCGTTAACAACCAACCCCAGCGATTGAGGCAAACCCTGACCGCCAAACTCCACTGAGCGGGCCAGTGATGGCCAACCCGCATCGCAGTAGCGTTGATACGCAGCTTTAAAACCTGTGGGAGTAATCACTTGGCCATTTTCAAGGCGACAGCCTTCAATATCTCCAACGGCAGATAACGGCGCTAATACATCTTCAGAAAACCGCGCGCTTTCATCTAACAATGCTTTGGTAAGGTCGCGATCCAAGCTTGGGCAATACTGGGCGTAGTGCTCTTCAAAATGGAAAACCTCAAACAGTGCAAACTCAATGTCGCGTAGTGGAGCTTTAAAATCTCTCATCCTTAATTGTCCTTTAGGGATGTGGGTTAATCCCATTGATCGGCTTGTGCATCATGCGCCGCGCAATGGGTTGATGTGCCTTTTTAGTTAGCCATGAATTTAGGAGCCATAAATTAATGAGCTATGTTTTTATAAAAGGCGTTCAAACATATTGGCAGAGGTTCGCTTTAAGTCAAATTAAGAGATTAGCAACGGGAATTTCTGCAGCCAGAATTTTACGCTGCATTTAGGGGTAAAGACTGTAACAGCGTCAGCAACTCTGCAGTGACACCTGCCGTAAAACCCCAAATTTCATAGCTTTGGTAGACATAGGCGGGAATACACACGCGCAGGCCCTTGCGCTCGAACACATCCGTTCGCACCTGTAAGCCGTGCTGAAAAGCAATCAGCGGCACTGTAAACAACTCTTCTAACTCATGATGGTTGAGATTAAAGCGGCAATCCGCAGAAATCTTGCCCACAAACGGCTGCACCATGGCTCCTGATTTGGTAGCCCGCGCTGGCAAAGCGCCCAACACATCAATCATATTCGGCGAAAGACCAATTTCCTCATGGGTTTCACGCAGCGCCGTGGTTAAGAGCGAGTCATCTTGCGGCTCCCACTTTCCGCCGGGGAAACACACTTCTCCCGCATGCTGATTGAGATGTTTTGCCCGCAAGGTAAAGATCAGTTCCGGCTCAGCGGAGTCCGTTAGCAACACCATCACCGCTGCCTGCTGGGGAAACACGCCTTTAAAAGAAGTTATATTTCCATTTGCGCCCAAGACTTCTGAAATACTTTGCCACCAAGATTTATTCATGGCTCCAACTCCGCTAACCGCCACACATCAATCGCGGGTTCTTCATAGGGATGCGCCGCACGCAAAGCTGCAACTGCCGCTTTAATGCGCGAATCATCGCAAACCATTTCAACACGATATTCAGTGACTTGCTCTAATTGATGGGATTGCCCGATAAACGGCTGACTGCCCGCCAACGGGCGAAACTGCCCTACTCCCGCCGCTTGCCAGCAACATTGATCATAATGGCCAATTGTGCCCGCACCCGCGCTAAATACCGCAGTTTTGACCGGTTCAAGATGAGATTCTGGGACGAAGAAGACGAGTTTATACATAGGCGGCTGGCAGACTAAAGTAGTGAATTGCCAGTATCACACAGGCCGAGCGGCCTGTGTGAGAGACTTCTTAAAAGCGTTTACAACGCAGCCAGGGCTAGCAAGTTAGCTTTTGATTAGATAACGCGAACAGCGATCACATGCTCAACTTTAGCTATGGCATCAAGCACGCTAGCCGCTGGCGCTTGTTGCACGTCAATAATGTTGTAAGCCACATCGCCACGGCTTTTGTTAACCATATCGATCACATTTACGTTGTTATCTGCCAACACCGACAACACATGACCCAATACGCCGGACACGTTTTCGTTAGAGAAAGTAATACGCGCGCCTGTGTTAGCAGCGCGATCCATAGCCACGGCTGGGAAGTTTACTGAGTTTTTGATATTGCCATTTTCGAGGTAATCCATCAGTTGATCTGCCGCCATAATCGCGCAGTTCTCTTCGGCTTCTTCAGTGCTGGCGCCAATGTGCGGCATAGCGTAAACATCGGGGCGATTCAGCAAAATGGGTTCTGGGAAATCGCAGATGTACTTGCCTAAATGGCCCGCATTCAAACTATCGATAACAGCGTGTGCATCAACGATGGCTTCGCGGGCGAAGTTCAAGAGCACTGAACCTTTTTTCATCACTTTCAAGGTTTCAGCATTAATCATGTGCTTGGTGGCATCAATTGCTGGAACGTGCAAGGTCACATAATCTGCGCGCGCCAAAAGTGATTGCAAGTTTTCCATTTTGGCAACTTGATTGGGCAAGCGCCATGCAGCTTCTACTGAAAGCGCTGGGTCAAAACCGACTACGTTCATGCCAAGGGCTAACGCAGCATCCGCAATCATAGAACCGATTGCGCCCAAGCCGACGATACCCAAGGTTTTGCCTTGCAACTCAAAACCAGCGAAGTTGGATTTTTCTTTTTCCAACAATTTCGACATTTCGTCCGCATCGGTCATGTGGGTCAAACCATTCACATAAGCCATGCCCGGCAAAATGCCGCGCGAGCCAAGTAACATGCCGGTGAGCACTAATTCTTTTACCGCGTTGGCATTGGCACCGGGTGAGTTGAACACTACTACGCCCAATTTGGTGTATTCGGCAACTGGCACATTGTTAGTGCCCGCGCCAGCGCGCGCAACGGCTTTTACACTTGGAGGCAAAGCTTCGCCTTGCAATTTATGGCTGCGGAGGATGTACGCATCGGGCGCGCCAATATCGCTCGCCACTTCGTATTTGTCGCGGCCAAAACGGCTGAGGCCTTTGATAGAAATAGTGTTGTACGTTTTTATTTTAAACATGATTTTTTCCTTCTTCGATTGCGCCACATGCTGGAAACCTAAAAGCTCAAAGCCACCACTTAGGGTTTGACGTTGGGCTCTTTGTTTCGAAACCCTCAAGTCATGGACGACCTACGCGGATGTAGGAAGTTTCCCGAAGCGCCGGGAGCGCGGAGGGATGACTTGCGGGAGCTACAGGGATGTATTTATGCGATTTCGAAACAAAGAGCCTAATGGCAAGCCTGTTCCGAAGCGCGTTTTGTAAATCACTATCGTCAATTAAAAAGGGCCGTGTAAAAACACAGCCCTTAAAGATTTATTTTTCAATTAACCTTTAGTGGCTTCTTCGTAAGCCCAAGTCAACCAAGGTAATAAAGCCTCAAGATCAGCTGCTTCAACCGTTGCACCACACCAAATGCGTAAGCCTGCTGGTGCATCGCGGTAAGCGCCAATATCGTAGGCTACGCCTTCTTTATCCAACAACTTGATCATGACTTTTACTTGATCTTCACTTGCTTTCAACACAAAACACACAGAGGTGTTTGAACGTGTTTCTGGCAATTGTGGTAAAAAGCTAATCCAATCATTTGCCGCAACAAACTTTTCCAATACTGCCAAGTTTGCATTTGAACGAGCGATGGTTTCTTTTACGCCGCCGATTGCACGCACCCAATCCAAGGCATCCAAGTAGTCAGCAACGGCCAACATTGATGGAGTATTGATGGTGTCGCCTTTAAATAAACCTTCGGTCACTTTGCCGCCGCTGGTCATACGGAACAATTTAGGCATTGGCCAGGTTGGCTTGTAAGACTCCAAACGCTCAACCGCGCGAGGGCTCAAAATTAACATACCGTGAGCACCTTCACCGCCGAGCACTTTTTGCCAGCTGAAGGTGATTACGTCTAACTTTTCCCATGGCATTTCCATGGCGAATACCGCAGAAGTTGCATCGCAAATGGTTAAGCCTTGGCGGTCAGCTGGAATCCAGTCGCCGTTAGGGACTTTTACACCTGAGGTTGTGCCATTCCAAGTGAAGATAACATCGTTATCAAAATTCACTTTAGTTAAGTCAGGCAACAAACCGTAGTCACCGCTGTGCGCATTCACAGTCAACTTTAATTCTTTGGTGGCATCGCTCAACCAGCCGTTACCGAATGATTCCCATTGCAGAATATCCACACCGCGCGCGCCTAGCAGCGACCACATCGCCATTTCTACCGCACCGGTATCTGAACCTGGCACCACGCCTACACGGTAACCCGCAGGCAAGCCCAGTAATTCAGCCGTGTCTTCACAAGCACGTTGCAGCGCGGCTTTACCGATAGTTGAACGATGTGAACGGCCAAGAGTAGAAACATCCAATTGATCCAAGCTGTAACCTGGGCGCTTGCTGCAAGGGCCAGATGAGAAGTTGGGGTTGTTGGGCTTTAACTCTGGTTTGAGAGCCTGTGGTTGCATGTTAATCCTCTGATATCGATTAGGGTGTGCATCTGCAAAGACCTAGACGCACTTAGGCTGGGATTATGCGCATATCGAGTTACTCGCGGATAAGCCCAAATTTGGGGGTCGTGATTATGCCAGCTATAGGGGAAATAACCTAGACGCAGAATTAACCAAATGAGGACTTTGCAAAGGAAGCGGGCAAAAAAAAGCCCTTTAGAACCTAAAGGGCAAGAGGGAGACGTCGATGCATCAACCAAACATCGACGGTGAGAGACTTTCACCATGAAAATGGGCTGAAAAATCAGGCCACTTCATTAACTCGTGAGTCTTACTTTAGAGATGAGTGACAGCGCTGTCAACAACACTGCCTCTTTATTTTGGCATAAGCTAACAAATGTGAACGCGCCCAGCCTAAAACAACCAAAAAAGACGCACGTGATAGTCGAGCAGAAGTCCTTAATAAGCCCCACACTACTTTGCCTACATTTTTTATTTACCCAAAGCCTTAGACAAAGAAAAAGCGGCAAGGAGCGTTAGTAGCCCCGCGATTGAAATGTAATAACCCACAAAAGGCAGGCCGTAATTTATACCGAGCCAGCTCGCAATAGCAGGCGTTAAAGACGCACCAATAATTCCCGCCAAATTAAAACTGAGTGATGCACCGGTGTAACGCACTTCCGTTGGGTAAATTTCCGCAAGCGCAGTACCCAGTGAACCATAAGTTAAGCCCATAACGCTAAACCCAATCGATAACGCCATTAAAACCCCGAAGCTTGAACCGGAGTTTAGCAAGGGTGCAAAACACAATCCAAAAACCATAACAGCAACGCCCGCAATCATTAACATGGCACGGCGACCTATTTTGTCTGCGGCAAGCGCCGATAACCAAATAGTAATCACAAGCGCAAACACCGCGTATAACTGCAGTATTAAAAATTCTTCGCGGGTGTAGCCCAATTTGCTGGTTCCCCAACCCAAGGAAAACACGGTGGTAATGTAAAACACCGCAAATGCCGCTATTGCCAGAAACGCGCCCAAAATCAGTACGCGCGTGTGCTGCGTCAGAACGGTCACCATAGGAACAGACACACGCTTATCAGTGTCAATTGCCTGCTGGAATGCCGGCGTCTCTTCCAAACTCAAGCGCACATACAAACCAACAATGACTAACAACGCGCTCGCCACAAAAGGAATTCGCCAACCCCAACTCAAAAAATCAGCATCATTTAAATTGTGCGTTAACAATAAAAATACACCGGTAGAACAGATAAACCCAATAGGCGCGCCCAGCTGTGGAAACATGCCATACCAAGCGCGTTTATTTTCAGGCGCGTTCTCAATCGCCAATAACACAGCCCCACCCCACTCACCACCCAAACCAATCCCCTGCCCTATGCGACACAAACACAACAACACAGTCGCGGTAATTCCGATTGACTCATAAGAAGGCAACAAACCTATAAGTACGGTGGAAACGCCCATGGTCATCAAGGCCGCAACCAAGGTCGCTTTACGACCAATACGATCACCATAATGCCCAAATAACGCCGAGCCAATTGGCCGCGCAAAAAATGCCAAGGCAAAGGTTGCTAGCGATTGCAAAGCCGCAATAGTGGGGTCGCCTTGCGGGAAAAATAATATGGGAAAGACTAAGACGGCGGCGGTGGCGTAAATGTAGAAATCAAAGAACTCGATGGTTGTGCCGATTAGACTGGCGAAGAGAACGCGAAACGGGGAGTTGTTAGCTTTGGAGGTTTGCATAAGGTTCACTTGGTTATTTTTTTGTTGTTGGGATATTGAGGGCGGCATTATATCCCTAGGTTGCGCTTCTAAACGACTTTATAAGTTTGCGGTTTTAACTTTTTAAAACTTCATCCTGAAATTTTCAGCCATTTTTGGCAAGATTTAGCATGACCTGATTTTTACGCGCTTACGCACAAATGGCTATTGCATGGACATTGCACAACGATGCCGTAACCACTTGTTTGATTGGTGCCAGCCGCCCAGCACAAATTGAAGACTCTGTTGCAGCACTCAACAACCTTGAGTTTAGTTCAGACGACATTGCCAAGATTGATGCGATTATTCGGTAAAAAGTTAAGCGCAAGAAAATAAAAAAGGGTTAGCTGGCAACAGCTAACCTTTTTTATTTTCACCATTGGGAATAACCGATATAAACCATTCGATTATCCTTCAGAATTCCCCACTCTTTACTTTCGTCACCCTCCTGCACCTGATTCACTGACAACTGATAATCCGAGATCATTACATTCCAAGATTCATTGTCCTCACAAACTTCAGGAAAACCACTCGCAGGTTTTGCATCACGCTGTTGTAATATAGTTTTTAAATGTTGGTAATCACTTTCTGAGACCTGAATAAGAGCACAAGACATATAATCACCATGAAAATCAGGGTAAGTTGCATATTTCTTAACTATTTTGCCTGAAGCTGGGAATGGGGTTACTGTGACATTAACAAACTCTTCCTTATAGAAATCATCAAATGGAAAAACGGCGACATACACTAAAAATATAAAAGCCCCACCCAGTAGAATAATAGAAATCTTTCCAATCACGCCAAGCCGCCAAATAAGGTAGCCTAAAAACAATGCTACCACTGCAATAAAAATTACAATCAGAAACAAAATCATTAGCATTTCCATATTCTTTGCATCCACCACGCAGCCAAATAAACCCCACCCATATCCGCCAAGGCATCTTGAATATCAAGCATTCGGGTTGAAGGGAAAAAGTATTGCGATAATTCTTCTAACAAAGCAAACACCAGCACCAAAGCACAACCTAAAGGTAAGCCAAGATATTTTTGTTTGCGTGGTTTTAAAGAGAGATTTACGAGTAACGCAAGCACAGCATACAGCCCCATATGGCCAAACTTATCACCATAAGGAATTGCACGAACGCCATCAATTAAAACATTCGGGCCACCCATATCAGAGACAACAATAATCCAGAGAATAAAGCCAAAGAAGAAAATAGCGGCAATAGGAATTAAACGAAAAGACGATGACATATAAAATCCACGATTTATTGAATGGCTTTTTATTGAACTCTAGTTTACTGAAGGCTCTGTTCTCGTTAGCTGTTGGTAATCTCGATTATATATTCATCGTCATCCCCGCGTATTCATCGTCATCCCCGCGAAGGCGGG
>SYDJ01000041.1 GCA_005801205.1 Gammaproteobacteria bacterium | reverse complement strand
TTTGAAAACTCAGAAGGTAACTTGGGCATTGCAAACGCGGTATTCACGCATCTTGCACAAAAATTACCAATCTCTCGTTTCCAACGCGATTTAACCGACTCAACCGTCTTACGCAATATGGGCGTTGGTTTTGGTTACGTGATGATTGCTTTCGCCTCAACTTTAAAAGGCATGAGCAAATTAGAAATTAACCGCGCACGTTTGGCGCAAGATTTAAACAATGCATGGGAAGTATTAGCTGAACCAATCCAAACCATTATGCGTCGTTACAATGTGGATGAGCCTTACGAAAAATTGAAAGCACTGACTCGCGGCCAAACCATTACCAAAGAAGTCTTGGCTGAGTTTGTGGAGACCTTGGATATTCCAGAGCATGCGAAACAAACTATGCGCGATTTAACACCATCAAATTATATTGGTAATGCGGTGGCTCAGGCTAAAGCAATTTAAGGTGTTCAAAGCAGAATTAATAAAGGGCTCTTATGAGCCCTTTTTAATTTCGATCAAATTCAAAAATATTTTCAGGCAAAAATTTATGACAACTCCCCTTACCCATCTCGGCGATATGCCAATTCAAAAATTTTTACTCGACTATTGGCAAAAGAAACCTTTGTTGATTCGCAATGCCTTTCCTAATTTTGAATCACCGCTTGATGGCGATGAATTGGCGGGTTTAGCATTGGAGGAAGAAGTTGAATCGCGCTTGGTTTTAGAGAATGGCAAAACGCCGTGGGAATTGCGCAACGGGCCGTTTGATGAAGAGACTTTTGCATCACTCCCAGAAACCCATTGGACGCTGTTAGTTCAAGCGGTGGATCAGTGGGTGCCCGAAGTGAACTTACTGCTCGATAACTTCCGCTTTATTCCCAACTGGCGTTTAGACGACATTATGATTAGCTTTGCGCCCGATAAAGGCAGCGTGGGGCCACACTTTGATTATTACGATGTATTTTTGCTGCAAGGCCTTGGCAAACGCCATTGGAAAATTGGCCAAAATTGCGATGTAAGTTCACCGCACTTACAAGGCACGCAATTACATATTCTGGAAAATTTTGAAACTCAAGATGAATGGGTACTTGAACCCGGCGATATGCTTTACATTCCGCCGGGTGTTGCGCACTGGGGCGTTGCGCAAGGCGATTGCATGACCTACTCCATCGGCTTCCGCGCGCCAAGCCACTCGTCGATTGTGGATGAACTGAGCCACGATATAGCGCAAACTTTGAATAACGATTTACGTTTTACCGACCCCTATTTGAAATTACAAAATAACCCCGGTGAAATTAACGCCGAGGCTATCGCGCAAATCCAAACGATTATTCAACAGCACTTTACCGCTGAAAATATCGCCCATTGGTTTGGTAAACACATGACCGAACGCAAATACGGCCAAGACGACATTGAAAGCGACGATGAAATTACTGCCGACGATTGGCAAGCCGCACTCGCCGAAGGCAATATGCTCTGGCGTCACCCAGCCGCTCGTTTAGCCTTCCACACCGAGGGCGATTGCACGCAACTCTTTGCTGATGGTCAAGCAGTGCCTTGCTCACGCGAACTTGCCGAATTAGTGTGCGCCAAGGTAGAAATCACGTGGGATGACATTAAACCCTTAATAGAAGATTTGTTTGATCGCGCCGCGATTACGCAATTAATCAATCAAGAAACATTATTGGTTGATGAGTAACTCCTTGATTAGTATGATGCGGTAAAAACACCATGAGCGAAATATCATCCGTCAGCCCCGATCTTTTTTTGTTGAGTTCTGCGCAAGATTTTCAAGAGCAATCCTTGAAACTGCTGAGCCACTCACGACGAACGATTGCCATCTTAAGCAGCGAGCTTGATGAGGCTATTTACGGCAGCGATGATTTTATTCAAGCCATATCCAGCTTCGTGCGTAGCAGTCGCTACGCACAGGTGCAAATTTTAGTTAAGAACACCAAGCCCATCATCGAAACCGGCCATAGACTCGCCAAATTGCACCAACGCCTTTCAAGCAAAATTCTATTTCGCAAACTCACTGTTGAGCCTGACAATAACGAGATGGGATTTATGCTGTGCGATACCAATGGACTGCTTTATAAAAATGATGACAGGGTTTATCAAGGCTTTGCTAATTTTAACGCGGCAGTAGAGGTAAAACGTTTCCGCGAAGCCTTTGATTATGTGTGGCAGTACGGCGAAGCTGAACCCGAACTACAAGTACTACTTATTTAATCCCCTGAATTGCACCTTTGAATGCCAGCCCCGCATTTTGCCGGTGCAAAATTCACACAAATTGTAAATTTGTACTTTTCTACGGGAAATAGCGCAGTTTTTGGTTGCTGATTCTATTTTTATCCTTTATATATAGCGCCAATCCTTGCAATAGGTATTTTGAGCCTATAAAAACAGGGGTTTTTTGAGCAAGCCAAAACTTACATTGAATTGGTTAACCGCTAACAACATAAACCGACTCAGCTGCTTGCTTACAGAATAGACACATCAACATGATCATTCACGATAAAGGAATCCACCATGGTTGCTAAAAAAACTCCAGCGGTTAAACCTGTTGCCGCAAAAGCTGCACCTAAAGCTGCCGCTGCTAAACCAGCTGTTAAAGCGGCTGCGCCAAAAGCAGCTGCTGTGAAGGCAGCACCTAAAGCCGCGCCCAAAGCTGCTGCAAAACCCGCTGCGAAAAAAGCACCTGCTGCTAAAGCTGCTCCAGCTAAAAAAGCGCCTGCTGCCAAAGCTGCACCTGCTGTTGTAAAACCTATTGCTGAACGTCAAAACAAAACTCAAATGTTGCAACAAATTGCTGACTCAACTGAGCTGAGCAAAAAACAAGTTCAATCAGTGTTGGATGAGTTGACTAACATTATTGAAGGTCATGTTAAGAAGAAAGGCGTAGGTGAGTTCGTATTCCCAGGCCTGTTCAAAATCACGTGTGTTAAGAAGCCAGCCACCAAAGCTCGCAAAGGTATAAACCCATTCACTGGCTTGGAAGTGACTTTCAAAGCTAAACCTGCAAGCACCACTGTTAAAGTGCGTCCGCTGAAAAAACTGAAAGAAATGGCTCTTTAATTAGCGTTCTTCTTTAACAATAAAAAAACCCGCCTGTTTGAAACTGCGGGTTTTTTTATGGTCGCTTAAATATCAAATCAGACTAAAGCCCTCGCCCACCAACGCATTCTGTAAACGCTTAATTCGCTCAGCCAATTCATCTGCACTGTAGGGCTTTGCTGGCAGCCTACCCCAAATAGGTTGTGGCCACGCGGCATCCTCCTCAAAGCGCGCTATATGATGTACATGAAGCTGGCGAACCACATTGCCTAGCGCAGCAACGTTCATTTTATGGGCATCAAACACACTGGTCATTACTTCGCTTAAACGGCAGGATTCGCGCATTAATTGTATTTGCTCGTCTTCACTTAAGTGATGAATCTCAAATACCTCCTCCACTTGCGGCACCAAAATACACCAAGGGTAGTTCGCATCTTTGCTGAGCAATAACAGCGAAAGATCAAATCGGCCTATTACTATGGAGTCGTCAGCTAAGCGTGGATGAAGTTCGAACATAAGGTTTACCTCTGATAATCGCAAATCCAATAGATTGGCTTCTGTACCAATCGCCCTAGGCACCGTAGAATAAGCGCCTTTAATTGACTCATTATAGTCGCATTTGTTCTCGAAATTTTTTATCACAGCCCTTTCAGATCTCAGACACTTTACGAAGAAGACTCTCTATGCGCTCCAGCCGATTTTTAATTGCCACCCTTAAAGAAACCCCTGCCGATGCAGAAGTCATTAGCCATCAGTTAATGCTGCGCGCGGGCATGATCCGTAAGCTCGCCTCAGGCCTCTAC
>SYDJ01000040.1 GCA_005801205.1 Gammaproteobacteria bacterium | reverse complement strand
TCGCCTGCACGCGCTGCTTCGATAGCCGCATTCAAGGCTAGTAAGTTGGTCTGCTCGGCGATACCTTGAATCGTCGCCAAAATGCCATTGATATCCTGTGCGTGCTTATTCAGATTGGAGATCACATTGCCCGCTTGCTCAACCTTATTTGCCAAAACCACAATTGAATCGCGAGTCTTATCAACTTGCTTCTTACCTTCTTCAGCGCTGCTAACAGATTCATCTACCGAAGATGCCGTACGTTCAGCATGACGCGCAATCTCTCTCGTCGCATTTGTCATTCCATTCATTGACTGCGCAACCATGCTAATTTGCTCTTGCTGCATGCCCAACTCCTTCACCGAACTGTTGGCCCTATCCGCCATGGAACGCGAATTATCTTGCAGCTCTGCCGCCTGGCCGCGAATGTGCGTTACCAGATCATGCATATGATCCACAAACAAATTGAAGTTAGCGGCTAATTTACCCACTTCATCTTCAGACGTAATGGGCAGACGGCGCGAAAGATCGCCGCCACCAGACGCTATATCCGACAGTGCTTGCGAGACATTATGCAAGGGCAATAACAAACGACCATTAATCCAATTGAGAGTCATTATGGTTGCAAAGAGAAGAAGCAAAATCGCCAGCATTTGCCCCATTAAGGTAGATTTAACCGGCCCCACTAAGAGCTCACGATCCAGAACCAGAATCAACACCAGTTCAGAGTTGGGAATTGCGCTCGCGAAGATCTGCCTAGCAAGGCCATCCATCTCGATTACATGCAGATCTTCTTTGTTGGCGATTAGCTTTTCCACATAGCCAGTGCTCAGCTCTGATGCCACCGCTGTGAGTGGTTGATTCAGTAGTTTGTCATCCGCATGGGCAAATACTGTACCGGCGCGAGTGGCAATAAACATATAACCCTCACCGGGTAAATGAATATCGCGCAGTTGCTGCACTATATTGTCTATGACGACATCTATGCCAATTACACCTTTCACGCTGCCGTCACTATTGATCACCGCGCGCCCCAAGGACACAACAGATTTGCCGGTGGCTGACGCAATGGTTGGATTATCAATAAAGGTTTTGCGCGTATCTTTCATGGCGCTGATATACCACCCCCACTTGCGTGGATCATCGTTACCCGCAGCCATGACTAAATTATTAGCATTTACCAACTTGCCATCAGGAAAGGCTAAAAAAGTATTATCTACATCCGCTGCAATCTTGAGCTGAACCAAATGTCTGTTGTAATTTGAGTCATCTGAATTAGCCGGAAAACTCTCTAAAGACTTACCCTTAAGCGCAAACCAATCACTCACATACTTGGTAAAGGTCGCCGAAATACCGTCAACTTGGCGCAAAATATTAGCATCCATCGCCTTCATGGCCGATGAATAGGATAAATAAGCCACTGCACAGCCCACCAAAACGAGCGAGACACCAACAGACGTGCTTATTTTCTTTCTTAACGACCAATGACCAAACATGAATCCTCCTAAAGGGCTCACTAATAAAGTATGTTGTACGACCTAACTAATAGCACAGGATCAGTTATTTGCACGCCGAGACCACATTATGGCCACCTTAAGTGTCACAACACCTAGTCGGTTACAAGCTATCGGCATATTTCATTAATTCATTAAGAATATCCTTCTGCGGCTCGGTGGTGGATTCAAGCGCGGCCAATTCTGCCACTCGATGCTGCAAATCACCCAGAACCACACTCGCCCCAGCGCTGGCATCCGTGCGGCGCAAATGACAAAAACTCCGCCACCTCTGGTACTCCAAAGAACTCAAGCTTTCGGGGAAATTGCGGGCGCGGTAGCGGAATAACAGCTCATGCAGGCGCGCATCCCTAAAATCAAACGACTTACTGGCCAAGCCTGCGGGCGATGAGCGCCTTACCTGCGCCATCAGCTTTTTATCCCCCTCGTCAAAAAAACCGCTGTAGAGCATTTGCTCAGGGTCGGTTTTTTCGATGTAGCCAATATCGCTGTACAACTCGTAGAGCTTTTCTTGCAGTGCGGATTGCTCGCTTACAGAGAGATTGCGCAGCGCTTGCCAGTGCTGCTCTAACCGCGCGCGATCTATCTGCAGGCGAGCGGCGGTTGGCTCATCCAACATGGCGGGCGGAAGGATCATAGGGGATTTATTAAGGTGAATTTCCTTTAGGGCAATCCGCTCCACTCCTGTAGGCAAATCCTCACTGCGGGTGAATAGGCGTTCGCGCAGTTCATCGGCAGATAAACTGAGTAAGTCTTTGGGGCTGGTAGCAAGGTTGTAGGCAATCACCGAGTTCTTATTGGTAGGGTGAATCGCCAGCGGCAGCATAAGTGCGGCATTTCCATTTTCGCCGGAAAAGCGCGAGGAGATATGCAGCAGCGGTTTATGACCAGCGATATCAATCAAGCTATTAACGAAACGCTTGTCACGCAGGCGATAGGCATAATCGAAGAGTTTGGGCTGCTGAGTTTTAATTAACTTCGCCATGGCGATGGTGGCGTAGACATCTGAGAGCGCATCATGCGCAGCCTCATGATTGAGCTGGTTAGCCGCAGTGAGCATCTCTAACTTAAAACAGGGGCGGCCATCCTCATAGTTTGGCCACGCAATACCTTCCGGCCGCAGCGCACGGGTCATGCGCACCACATCAATAATGTCCCAACGCGAATTGCCATTGCGCCACTCGCGCTCGTAGGGATCATAAAAGTTGCGGTAGAGCATATAGCGCGTGACTTCATCGTCAAAGCGAATGGAGTTATAACCCACACCGCAGGTGCCGGGGCGGCTAAGTTCAGCATGGATTTGAGCGGCAAACTCATGTTCCGACAAACCCTTCTCTAGCGCGACTTGAGGAGTTAAGCCGGTGATTAAGCAAGCATCCGGCTTGGGCAAGGAGTCGGGCGATGGGCGGCAATAAATCATCAGCGGTTCACCGATGATATTGAGGTTCTCGTCGGTACGCACTCCCGCAAATTGTGAGGGGCGATCCTGCGCGGGAACCTCCCCCCAGGTTTCATAATCGTGCCAATAAAGCGAATTTTGCGTTTCAGAAGGTGCGTTTTGGCTCATTATTATTCCTTGTATAATCAAGATTACGTAAGTGCAGCCTAGTTAGGAGAGATGCAATTTAACATTTGAAAAGCAGTTTCCCCTATACTGCAGGCCATTTTTAAACTTTTATTTTCGGACGAGCCTATGAGTGATCTTGAAAGTCTTTTTAGCAAAAACCTGAAATGGGCAAACGATATCAAAGAAAAAGACCCCGAGTTTTTTTCCACTCTCGCCAAACAACAGGCACCAGAATATTTGTGGATTGGTTGCTCTGATAGCCGAGTGCCAGCAAACCAGATTGTAGACTTGGCACCCGGTGAACTCTTCGTACACCGCAACGTGGCCAATATTGTGATTCACACCGATCTTAACTGCTTAACCGTACTCAACTACGCGGTAGAGTTTTTGAAAGTGAAGCATGTCATGGTTACCGGCCACTATGGCTGCGGCGGCGTTAAAGCGGCGATGGAAAATAACAAGCTGGGATTAATTGATTATTGGTTACGCAATATTCGCGATGTCTACTACGCCAACCAAGTTGAGCTTGATGCGATTACCGATGAAACACTACGCCTGCGCCGCCTGTGTGAACTCAATGTATTACAACAAGTCGATAACGTTGCGCGCTGCAACATCGTACAAAATGCGTGGGCGCGTGGCCAAGAACTCAGTATTCACGGCTGGGCTTATGATATTCACGACGGCATTTTGCATAAACTGCGTGACCCTATTGATAGCATTGAACAAATTCCAGAACAGTATCGCCTCTACTAATAATATTCCCTCTACTCATTAGGCAGCCGCTTTTTGGTTTATCTAGCAAGGATGCTAAGCCCTCCCAACACAGCAAGAATCCTCGTCTATACTCAAGTAGCCTCACTTCATTTTTAACAAAAAACACAATCTCTAGTAGGCGCAAGCTCATGAAATCACGCCCTATAGCATCCACATATCAAATCAGGGAACAACAGCACCTAGAGCCCATAAAATCAGATCAACAATAAATAGTAATATTCTCTATTAAACATCGCACAAACTAGAGTGAATATGGACACACCCACCGAGGAAAATATAGCATCATTCGATATGCAGCCGGCATCGCTGACTGAAGAGAGAGTGCGCTCGCTCTATCGCGGCATGCCGCTCTCAATTGGCGTCACCTTAATATTAGATATGTTATTAACCATGTCGCATTGGAATGTGATAGGTCAAGGCGATCTCATCGTGTGGAACCTTTTAATGATGTGCGCCATATTTCTGCGCACGCTTACTTGGTCTTTTTGGCGTAATGCCGAAGCTAACTTTAGTGCGCACCACTGGCTTATCTTATTCCGCGCGGGAGCATTACTCGCAGGCATAACCTGGGGCTGCGCCTCCTATTTTATGTTTGCCGACTACAACACCTCTTACCAAGCACTACTTGCCTTTACCCTCGCAGGTGTTGCCAGCGGATCACTAACCAGCCTAGCCATTGATAGAGTCTCAGCCGTTGGCTTTGTATTTTTTGCGATAGCACCGCTTAGCTTTCGGCTCCATTTGGAGCAACATAGCGCACACCATGACATAGCCATTGCCATGAGCATTATGGTGATGCTTTTTATTTTTTTTGTACTGTCTGCAACTAGCCGAGCCAGAAAACAACTAGAGCAAAACTTTTCGCAAAAAACACGGCTGATTGAATGGGGTAACGAACGCTTACAACAGCAGCAAATAAGTAAAATGCTTAGCTCCGCACAAACGCTGTTTATTGCTGACAATGATACTAGCAAGACCTTTGAGCAACTGTTAACAGATACCCTTGCAATAAGCGCTAGCCAATTAGGCTTTATTGCAGAAACGCTCTACCACGATGAAAAAAAACCCTATTTAAATATGCTGGCAATAACCAATATCGCGCGGGATAACCAGAGCGAAGCGACTCATGCCCAATGTAAAACCCAAGGTTTAAAACTCACTAATTTGAGCACCTTATTTGGCGCAGCACTCACTACTGGGAAACCCATTATTAGCAATGCGCCTGCCACGGATATGCGCGCCGGAGGAATCCCAGCAGGCCACCCAATACTCACAGCCTTCATTGGCATACCCATTTTTAACAACTCACAACAAGTTGCCATGTTGGGCTTGGCGAATAAAAAAGAGGGTTACAGCGAAGCCGATATTGAAACACTTAAACCTATCACTCATTTAATTGCACAATTTATGATTGCTATAGGCCACCGCCGCCAACATCGTATTGATGAAGAAAATATTAAACGTCATGCAAAACATACCCAAGCCATTTTAGATGGTGCATTTGACGGCATTATCACCACCAATAAGCAAGGCGTTATCACTAGCTTCAACCACGCCGCTGAAGTCATTTTTGGTTACCGCGCTGAGCAAATCATAGGTAACAATTTGCTACAATTAATGCCACGAGATAATCACAATTCAACGGCAGACCAAAACCTTTTTAAAAATTTAAAAGATGGCCTAGGTATAGGCCAAGAACTCATTGGCATACGCAAAAACAGCAAAGAATTTGAAATGGAACTAGCCTTATCGGCCATAGAAGACGATGGTGAAATCTCTTATGTAGGCGTTATTCGCGACATCAGTGACCGCAAGTATACCGACAAATTGAAAAATGAATTCATTGCCACCGTGAGCCATGAATTGCGCACGCCCTTAACATCTATATCCGCCTCGCTCGCCATCATTGAAAGTGGAACCCTCGGCTGCCTCCCAGATAAAGTCAACAATCTCATACAAATCGCAAAACAAAATAGTTTACGCTTACAAAACCTGATTAACGATTTACTTGATATGGATAAGTTACTATCCAACAGCATTGAATTACATTACAGCAAGTTTGATGCAATAAAATTGGTACAAAAAACCATGGCCGAAAATCAATATATTGCTGACAAATATCAGGTTAAATTTCAAATTATTAGCGCAGAGAGCGAGTGCAATATATTTGCGGATATAACTCGCTCGCAGCAAGTACTGGCACACTTACTATCCAACGCCGCTAAATTTTCTAATGCCCACACAACGGTAGATATATCCATTACTAAACACAAGAATTCAATAAAAATCTCAGTGACAGATCATGGCATTGGCATAACCCCTGAGTTTAAAGTCAATATCTTTAACCGTTTTACTCAGGGCGACAGCTCAAGCACAAGACAAAAAGAAGGTAGCGGCATTGGGCTTAGCATTAGCAAAGAATTAATAGAAAAAATGGGTGGAAAGATTGGTTTCACCAGTAGCCCTGGGCAAGGAAGTTGTTTTTATTTTGAGTTACCCAAAGCACACCATTAAACCTATAACACAGTGAATTATTATGGCTTCAGATAAAAGCAGTTTTGAGCTACACCTTGAAAAGCTAAAGGGTGAATATAAAGCTCAACTTCCAGCGAAAATAGAAACTATTGTTGCTGACTGGGAAAAGTTACATGGAGAATGGCAGCCAGAGCTTATGGTAATACTGCACCGCAATGTTCATAGTTTAATAGGGACAAGTGGAACATTTGGTTTTACCGAGATAAGCAAAACCGCACGCATATTGGAAGAACAACTCAAGCCCTTAATAGCCCAAAAAGAGGAAAACTATAAAATTGATGCCGAATTTTATGCAGCGGCAATGAATATTATTAATACTATTGCAGCGCTAATATCACCGCTTGCCACAGCACCAGCACCAGCACCAG
>SYDJ01000039.1 GCA_005801205.1 Gammaproteobacteria bacterium | reverse complement strand
GTTCAGTTTTGGTAATCGCAATTTGATTGAGAATTGAGGGATAAACTTTAACGACTTTAAACTGGGTAATATCGCCGTGAAATTCTTGCAAGCGCTTGGCGGCCCAAGGCGACATAATCGTTTTTATGTAACGATTAGGAATGCCGTAATCCTCAAACAAAATCTTGCCATCCTCTTCAGGATTAAAAAGCCCCAAGGGCGATTCAAATACGGGGGAGCCCTTGATGCAATAGATCGGCATTTTTTCCATCAAGGTTTTTAACATTTCGGCGAGTGAAGATTTACCTCCACCAACGGGGCCAAGCAGATAAAGAATTTGTTTTTTCTCTTCCAAACCTTGCGCGGCGTGCTTGAAAAACGACACTATTTGTTGAATGCATTCTTCCATGCCGTAAAAATCACCAAAGGCTTTGTAGCGCTTGATCATTTTGTTGGAAAAAATGCGGCTTAAGCGAGGATCCGAGGCGGTATCCACCATTTCTGGTTCGCCTATAGCCATTAACATACGTTCAGCGGCCGACGCGTAAACGCTGGGGTCTTTTTTACAAAGCTCTAAATACTCCTGAATGCTTAGCTCTTCTTGCTGAGTGGCTTCATAACGCTCACGGTAGTGACTGAAAATGCTCATAATTTACCTCAACTAAGCGATTAAACCTGCAATTGCTGCAACCTATTACTACAACCCAAAAAGTCGCGTTGCAAACACAAAAACCGACGCTGGAAAACTATTGCTATCAATTTCAAACTCTTGCTTAAGCATAGCCCTAAATATGTGAGAGCAATGTAATAAAATTCAAATTTTTGACGCTTGTACGATTAAGTCTTTCATACCTAATTACACACAAAAATCACGCCAATTCATCTAAAATTTTTATTTTTTATCCCAGCTTTATGACAAGCACCTATTAAATATGTGACCATATAAACGTAAACTCAATTTACGACTTTAGCTATAGCCAGAACACACACAACTTATGACACATCTTCCTTGGTTAAATCCGGCTAATACGCTCTTCCCTTCGCCGTCACTCGCGCTCGATGAACCTAATGGTTTGCTAGCGCTTGGCGGCGATTTATCACCTGAACGAATTTTAGCCGCCTATCATCAAGGCATTTTCCCTTGGTTTAATCCGGGCGACCCCATTTTGTGGTGGAGCCCAAGCCCGCGTACGGTAATTTATCCGCATAAATTACATATCTCTAAAAGCCTGCGTAAAACCCTTAACAAAGGAACTTACCACGTTACATTTGATCATTGTTTTAGCGACGTTATGCGCGCCTGCGCAGCACCGCGAGAATATGCAGATGGCACTTGGATTAGCGAAGAAATTATTGCCGGCTACTCTGCCCTGCATAAACGTGGATTCGCGCATTCAGTAGAAGTTTGGCAGCAACAAGGCGCAGAGAACAAATTAGTCGGGGGTTTATACGGGATGGCACTAGGAAGAGTTTTTTTCGGCGAATCTATGTTTAGCAGAGCAGACAACGCTTCCAAAGTGGGCTTTGCGCATTTAGTGCAACAATTATTGGCATGGGATTTTCAGTTAATTGATTGTCAGGTTGCCAACGATCATCTTTTTAGTTTGGGCGCAACAGAAATCCCACGTGAAATTTTTCAGCAACACCTGATAGACTTTGTAAAAATACCGCCGAACTATCCGGCGAATTGGTCAAACCTATCACCTGTAAATGAAAATTGGAGTACAGAGAGGCCGATATGACCGATCTTTCAACCCTAAAGTTATTTGCGACTCAACCGCACCCCTGCAGCTACATCAATGGCGAGCAGGCGACAACAGTATTTGTAGACCCCGAAGCCAAGGTAGACGTAACCCTTTACAGTCAACTTTCGTTGCTGGGATTTCGCCGCAGCGGGGGTCATCTCTATCGCCCACAATGCAGCAACTGCCAGGCCTGTATGTCATGCCGCATCCCTGTTAACCTATTTAGGGCAGATCGTAGTCAACGCCGCTGCTGGAAGAAGAATCAGGATATTCAGATCAGCGCCGCCGAGCGCATAGATACCCTTGAACACTACAATCTCTATTCGCGCTATATCGAAAGCCGTCATCAAGATGGCGATATGTACCCGCCCTCTGAAGACCAATACAAAGCATTCCTAACCAGTGAATGGGGTTCGACTCGTTATTTAGAGTTTCGTATAAACGGCGAACTCATTGGGGTTTCGGTGTGCGATCACTTGGAAGACGGCCTCTCAGCGGTTTATACCTTCTACAATGCCGAACTAAGCGAGCGCAGTTTAGGAAAGTTTGCGATTTTAGCGCAAATTTATAGAGCGCAAGAAATGGGGTTGAGCTATGTCTACCTTGGTTACTGGATTAAGCAATGCGAGAAAATGAACTACAAAACCGACTACCGTCCCCTTGAATTACTCGTCAATCGCCGCTGGCTACGCCTCAATTAGTGAGCGGCTGCGCCTCAATTAATAAAAAGTAGCGCCTTAATTAGTGAAAAAACCCCTCAAGTGAAACGTTTCTCTTGGCTCAGCTGGCTATTTCAGGCACAATTCGCGCCTATTTTTATGTCCCACACATTTAGTCACACCTGAGGATCATGCCGCATGGCAAAAGAAGACAACATTGAGTTTGATGGCGAAGTTGTAGATACACTGCCAAATACTACTTTCCGCGTGAAATTGGAAAACGGCCACATTGTAACTGCCCATATCTCTGGAAACATGCGCAAAAACTCTCTCCGCATTCTCACTGGCGACAAGGTGAAAGTTGAAATGACGCCTTACGATTTAAGCAAAGGCCGCATCACTTACCGCGCACGCTGATATCCAAGCAACAGATGAAACATCGACTGTAAATTCAGTATGTAGAAATGCAAAAAGCCGCTTATTCAGCGGCTTTTTGCATTTCTATTAGGCAATGTACCTGAAAGGTATCAGACCTTAGCGGTTTGTACGGCTGGGTGTTGCTTGGCTGTGATTTCAATTTCAAGTTGATCGTTAATTGGATCCAGATCAACCTCAACCGTACCGCCACCATGCGAAAGTTCACCAAACAAAATAGCCTCTGCCAAGGGCTTTTTGAGTTTTTCTTGGATCAAACGCGCCATTGGGCGAGCACCCATTTGCACATCGTAGCCATGAATCGCTAACCATTCACGCGCATCTTCGCTAATTTCTAAGGTCACGTGCTTGTCGTCTAACTGTGTTTGCAACTCCATCACAAACTTATCAACCACAGTTTTGATAGTCACCAAAGTCAAAGAAGCGAACTGCACTATGGCATCCAAACGGTTACGGAACTCAGGCGTAAACATTTTCTTGATTGCTTCCATACCATCGGTCGTGTGATCTTGATGAGTAAAGCCGATAGAGGCGCGGCTCATCACATCTGCACCCGCGTTGGTGGTCATAATTAAGATGACATTTCGGAAATCCGCTTTGCGACCATTGTTGTCAGTAAGCGTACCGTGATCCATAACTTGCAATAACAAGTTGAAAACTTCTGGGTGTGCTTTTTCAATTTCATCTAACAACAACACACAATGTGGTTGTTTGTTAACTGCATCGGTTAGCAAGCCACCTTGATCTAAACCAACATAACCTGGAGGCGCACCAATCAAACGCGAAACCGTATGGCGCTCCATGTACTCAGACATATCAAAGCGAATTAACTCCATACCCATTGCTTTTGCAAGTTGACGCGATACTTCTGTTTTACCGACACCGGTTGGGCCAGAGAACAAGAAGGAACCAATGGGTTTTTCTGATGCACCCAATCCAGCGCGCGATAATTTAATCGCGGTCGCCAAAGTATCAATTGCAGCATCTTGACCAAATACTGTCATCTTCAAATTCTGATCCAATTTACGCAATTGTTCTTTATCAGAAGACGACACACTTTTCGGGGGAATGCGCGCAATTTTTGCAACGACATTTTCAACATCGGTCACGCCAATCGTTTTCTTACGCTTGCTTGCTGGTTGCAATTGTTGGTAAGCGCCAGCTTCGTCAATTACGTCGATCGCTTTGTCTGGCAAGAAACGATCATTAATGTAACGCGCAGCCAATTCTGCCGCAGAACGCAAAGC
Organism: Gammaproteobacteria bacterium; assembly: GCA_005801205.1. GTDB lineage: Bacteria > Pseudomonadota > Gammaproteobacteria > Pseudomonadales > Cellvibrionaceae > Cellvibrio. The sequence goes on along the minus strand of SYDJ01000039.1, from coordinate 7,377 downwards.
GGCATCGGTGTAACGCAAATTGTGATGTTTCTCAAAACGGCTCTTCAGGCCTTTCAAAATTTGATAGGTCTCATCGACTGTTGGCTCATCCACATCCACTTTTTGGAAGCGGCGCGACAGCGCACGATCTTTATCAAAAATGCCACGAAATTCTTGATAGGTAGTTGAACCCATGCAACGAATTTCGCCGGATGACAATAAAGGTTTTAGCAAATTAGATGCATCCATTACACCACCAGACGCGGCACCTGCACCAATAATGGTGTGGATTTCATCAATAAACAAAATCGATTTCTTCTGTTTTTTCAGTTCGTGCAACAAACCTTTGAAACGCTTCTCAAAGTCACCGCGATATTTTGTACCCGCTAAAAGCGCGCCCATATCTAAAGAATAAACAATGCTATCTGCCAGTATTTCAGGCACATCACCATCTACAATACGCTTAGCCAAACCTTCTGCAATAGCGGTTTTACCTACGCCAGACTCACCCACTAACAGTGGGTTATTTTTACGGCGACGCGATAAAATTTGACATACACGCTCAACTTCGTCTGCACGACCCACGAGCGGATCGATACGACCTTGCATAGCCATTTCGTTTAAATTGCTGGCGTAGTTCTCTAAAGGATTAGATGAACTTGATTCACCCGAGGAAGAATCTTCATCGTGATTCTCTTGCGCTTGATGCTCGTGAGTGTGATCGGTATGACCCGATACTTTATGAATGCCGTGAGTAATAAAATTCACTACATCAATACGGGCAATGCTTTGTTGTTTCAAATAATAAACGGCTTGGCTTTCTTGTTCGCTAAAAATGGCAACCAACACGTTAGCGCCAGTAACTTCCTGCTTGCCTGATGATTGCACATGAAACACAGCGCGTTGCAACACGCGTTGAAAACCGAGTGTGGGTTGAGTTTCGCGATCTGCATCGTGCTCAGGAATTAGGGGCGTAGTCGAATCAACAAATTCAATTAATTCTTTGCGCAAGCTTGGCAAATCCGCACCGCAGGCTCGCAGCACACCAGCGGCAGAATCGTTATCGATAAGTGCGAGCAATAGATGCTCGACCGTCATAAACTCGTGGCGCTTTGAACGCGCACCTTTGAAGGCGAGATTCAACGTTACTTCTAGATCTTTGCTTAACATCACTCAAACCCTCTTGATCAAAAAAAGCACACCACACTATTTTCTTTCATTTACTCTTTATTTCTCGTCATCTTCTACTGCTTCGATGTCGCACAGCAATGGATGTTGATGTTCACGAGCATACTCATTAACTTGCGCGGCTTTTGTTTCCGCTATATCACGAGTATAGATGCCACAAACCGCTTTTCCATGTATATGTACAGTTAACATTACATGAGTTGCTTTTTCACGATTCATGCCAAAAAACTTTTCCAAAATCTCAACCACAAAATCCATCGGCGTGTAGTCATCGTTGAGCAGCATCACCTTATACATTGGTGGGCGTTTTAATTTTGGCTTCGATTCTAAGACCGCAAGATTTCCATCCAGATCCCCACCCTCGGAATCACCGTCTTTGCTTAAGGTTAGTTGATGGTTGATTAGATTGCCCATAGAGATTCAACAGAAAAATAAAATGATTGGAATGTTGGATATATTGTAACTCATAGGCATAACGAGCATGTATTGGTTAACGTCATGGGTTGAAAACTTGACATTGGAGCAAATGTTGGATAAAAACACGTCGCAACGAACAAATTATCAGCAAAACGACGCAAAATCCTCAGATCTAACGTCAAATCGACTCGCAAGCCTACAAGTCCCAACAACATGTTGGGGTAATAATAATGAAGGCAACATATATACCTATATGGTGCCAAGGCGCAGGAATTCAATATGCCCACAGGTACAGTTAAGTGGTTCAATAATGCTAAGGGTTATGGCTTCATCCTAGCCGATCAAGGCAATGAAGATCTCTTTGCACACTATTCAGCCATAAAAATGGACGGTTACAAGACGCTTAAAGCCGGCCAACAAGTGTCGTTTGAAATTACAAAAGGCGACAAAGGCTTGCACGCGATCAATATCAGCGCACCAGAAAGCGCCATGCAAGACGCGCGAACACTCGAAGAACAACCCGCCTAAATTGTAAAGCGAGCCAAAGATATGCCTGATTAGGCAGACTTAGCTGCGCCGAAATTTTGTATAGCCCTAAACAATAAAAAAACCCCTTGAACTCGAGAAGCTCAAGGGGTTTTTACAACGTTAGAAATTAACCTAAAGTTGCCAAAGCCTCATTAAAGGTAGCGCTTGGGCGTAAAGCGGCGGATGCAAGCTTCTCATCCAAACGATAGTAACCACCCAATTCAACTGGCTTACCGCCCGCCGCAATAATTTCTGCAATGATCTTAGCTTCGCTCTCAGTCAGCAACTTCGCCAAAGGTGCAAATTCAGCCGCTAATTGCGCATCATCCGTTTGTGCAGCAAGGGTTTGCGCCCAGTACATAGCCAAATAGAAATGACTGCCACGGTTGTCAAACTCGCCTACTGCACGACCTGGTGACTTGTTGTTGTCGAGGAACAAACCATTGGCTTGATCGAGGGTTTTAGCAAACACTTTGGCTTTGGCATTGTGGGTAATATTGCCGAAGTGATCCAAAGATTCTGCCAGCGCCAAAAATTCACCCAAAGAATCCCAACGCAAGTGACCTTCTTCTACGAATTGTTGTACGTGCTTAGGTGCTGAACCGCCCGCACCTGTTTCAAATAAACCGCCGCCATTCATCAAAGGAACAATCGACAGCATTTTTGCAGAGGTGCCAAGCTCCATGATCGGGAACAAGTCAGTAAGATAGTCACGCAATACGTTGCCGGTGACTGAAATAGTATCTTTGCCTTCACGAATGCGATCCAAAGAGTACTGCGTCGCTTCTTCTGGGGTTTTGATGTAAATCTCAAGACCAGCAGTATCATGATCTTTCAGGTAGGTATTAACTTTGGTAATCAATTGCGCATCGTGAGCACGTTTTGGGTCTAACCAGAACACAGCCGGAGTGGAAGAGGCGCGCGCGCGATTTACCGCAAGTTTTACCCAGTCTTGGATAGGCGCATCTTTCACTTGGCACATGCGCCAAATATCACCCGCTTCTACTTTTTGTTCCAACAGCACAGCGCCAGAAGCATCAGTTACACGCACAACACCATCGGCAGAAATTTGGAAGGTTTTATCGTGTGAACCGTATTCTTCTGCCGCTTGCGCCATCAAACCAACATTAGGAACGCTGCCCATGGTCACAGGATTGAATGCACCGTTTTTCTTGCAGTCATCGATAACCACTTGATAAACGCCAGCGTAGCAGCGGTCTGGGATGCACGCTTTAGTGTCTTGCAGTTTACCTTCCGCATTCCACATTTTGCCGGAATCACGAATCATGGCAGGCATAGAAGCATCAACAATCACATCGCTTGGCACGTGCAAGTTGGTGATGCCTTTATCAGAATTTACCATCGCCAATTGTGGGCGAGTTGCGTAAAGCGCTGAAATATCACCTTCAATTTCATTTTGCTGTTCAACCGGCAGTGATTTGATTTTTGCGTAGAGATCACCCAAACCGTTATTTAAATCAACGCCTAAATCCTTCAGCACAGCCGCGTGCTTTTCTAATACTGGAGCGAAATACACAGATACGAAGTGACCGAAAATAACGGGGTCAGATACTTTCATCATGGTGGCTTTCAAGTGCACAGAGAAAAGTACGCCTTTGTTTTTTGCATCTTCAATTTCGGCAGCGATAAATGCACGCAATGCATTTTTGCTCAACACAGAAGCATCAATAATTTCGCCAACCAGAACTTTCGTTGATTCTTTTAGTACTTTTACGCTTCCATCGTTGGCAACCAATTCAATTTTTACGCTGCCTGCTTCCGCAATCAATGCTGATTTTTCGCTGCCGTAAAAATCGCCGCTGCTCATGTGCGCAACGTGTGATTTTGAGTCTGCTGCCCAAGCGCCCATTTTATGGGGATTCTTGCGCGCATAATTTTTTACCGACAAAGGCGCACGACGGTCAGAGTTACCTTCTCGCAATACTGGGTTTACTGCAGAGCCTTTGATTTTATCGTAACGCGCTTTAGCGTCTTTTTCAGCATCAGTGCTTGGAACTTCAGGGTAATCAGGCAAGGCGTAACCTTGCGATTGCAATTCTTTGATCGCGGCTTTCAATTGTGGAATTGATGCGCTGATATTTGGCAATTTAATAATATTGGCTTCTGGCGTAGTGGCCAGTTTGCCCAGCTCGGCAAGATGATCGCCAATGCGTTGCTCCGGTTTTAAGAACTCAGAGAAGGCGGCAATAATGCGGCCTGACAGCGAAATATCACGTGTTTCAATGGCAATGCCAGACGATTTGGTAAAGGCTTGAACTATGGGGAGTAAAGAGTAAGTGGCTAAAGCAGGGGCTTCGTCGGTTTGGGTATAGATAATTTTAGAATCGGTCATTTTTTACTTTAACTCCGTAGTTTTCATGAGACTTTTCATAAGACTTATCATGGAACTTAGCCTTTTGAGCTTTGCCATTAAAGGTTATGAAAGGGAAATTTCGGCCAAGAGGCGTTTAAAAAAATCGCGCGCAGTATAACAGTGCTGTAAACTTTTGGCATTCGCGGGAACAGCCCTCGCCGCCTTTTTACACTCTTAATGGATTCTCTTTGTTTCATGTCATCGTTGATTTTATTTAACAAACCCTATGGTGTGCTATCTCAGTTCACTCCCGGTAATAGTGGCGACCAACATCGCCCCACCTTGGCGCAATACATCAAGCTGCCCAATGTTTACCCAGCAGGAAGGCTCGATCACGACTCTGAAGGCTTATTGCTACTCACTGACGATGGTCAGGTACAGCATCACATCGCCCACCCAGCGCATAAATTACCCAAGACCTATTGGGTACAAGTTGAGGGCGCACCCAATAGCTATGCGCTGACCAAACTGCGCCAAGGCATTGAGTTGAATGATGGAATTACATTGCCTGCGGAAGCGCGATTGATTCCTACCCCCAAATTATGGGAGCGCGACCCACCGATTCGCAGCCGTGTGAATATCCCCACACAGTGGGTTGAGATCGTCATCAGCGAAGGCAAAAATCGCCAAATTCGCCGAATGACCGCCGCCGTTGGCCACCCTACTTTACGCTTGGTGCGAGTGAAAATTGGCAATTGGACATTGGAGGGTATTGCGCCTGGGGAGCACAAAGCGACGACGATTAATTTGCCCAAGTCCGCCATGACTGAAGCTCCCCGAGGGCGCAATAATCGACCTGCACAGGGGCAAGAGCGCAGATCGGCTAATGGCGATAAAAACCGTACAAAACCACATGCGCGCCCATCTAATACAGATAAGCCCGCGGCACCAAAACCCAGTATTGCGACTAAGGTGATTATCAAACCTTCACGCGGAAAACCATAACAGCACCCCCTCGGTAACTGCTCCTGCGTTACTCTACCTCATGCATCCTTGCAGTCGTCCCAGCCTCCCCCTTGAAAAGCGGGGAGGAGCTAAAAGCACACGCTGTAGCAAGCAGGGAGTCAACCCCTCCCCTTTTTCAAGGGGGAGGCTGGGAGGGGGTGCACTTACAACCATTTAAGGCAACCACTATGACTTGGGCACCCCATGTAACAGTCGCAACTATTATCGAACGCGAGAACCGCTTTCTTATGGTTTATGAAGAATCCAACGGCAAGCTCGTTTACAACCAACCCGCCGGCCATCTAGATCCTGACGAAACGCTTTATGAAGCGGCTATCCGCGAAACCCTCGAAGAAACGGGCTGGACAATAAAGCTCACTGGCGTAGTTGGCGTAAATCTTTACACAGCCCCCAGCAATGGCATTACCTATTTCCGTACTACTTTTATAGGTGAAGTACTTAGCCACGACGCTAATCGCCCGTTAGACACTGGGATAATAGAAGCCATTTGGCTCACCTACGAAGAGCTGGTAGAACGCAAAGACCAACTGCGCAGCCCCATGACATTGCAAATAGTGGAGGAATATCGTGCAGGCCGGCGTTTTCCGCTTAGCGTCGCTGGGTAATGTAAAAAAAACCAACATCAAAAATTATTGATACGCCATATATGTCGGCTTTTTTAACACATAAGATTCCTTTTTTATTTAATACATTGATTTAAAAGGATATTTAATATTGGCCCTGTATTTGCACTATATCAACAATATTGTGTGATGCTCATCACACAACAAGCAAATCAAAGTCACACTCTATTCCGAGGAAAACATGAATACATTACTTAAGCCGTTACTTGTTCTGGCATTTACGTTCGCTAGCAGCCTTAGCTTTGCAGGTCAATTACCCGTTTTTAGCGGCTGGACTGTATTTGGCTCAGAAGATCAATCAGGCTCAGGTAACTATCAACTCAACCCAGGCTGGGGCGGCCAAAATTTTGATGCTGAATACTTGTTTTACAAGCTCCAAGGCAATCAATTATCAATTGGCTTGCAAACCGGTTTTGATGTTGTCAGCAACAACGGCCAACTTTATAACAACTATCGCTACTACACTGGCGACTTAGCCTTGTCATTTGATGGCAACAACTCCAACTACGAATACGCCATCGATTTTGGCAACCTCACCAAGAACTACGCTGGCAACACCAAAATCAGCGCACAAGGTAATGCTACTGGAGTAGACGCAGCTGGCTTATACAAAGCAAACAGCTGGAACAATGACATTTATTACTTCAACAACGGCGGTTACAGCGCACCTTATGCCGTTTCAAGCGGTTCTCTGCTTGTTGCTCAAAATGGCAGCAACTTTGTTGAAGGTAGCGGCATAGTAGGTGGCGATAAATCCTACTTCACCATGTTCACATTTGATCTTTCAAACATCACTGGCCTGCAACCTAACTTTGTTTTGGATGCGCACTGGACAATGTCTTGTGGCAACGATGCGATAGATGGCCGTGTGACTTTAGCCAAGGTTCCAGAGCCAAGCCCAGCTCTCTTGTTTGTTTTGGGTCTTGTTGGCTTAGTGGTTGCGCGTCGTAAACTAAAATAAGTTTTAACGAACGAACAAAAAAGAGCCCATTGAGGCTCTTTTTTTTGCGTTACATTCAACCCAAAATCTCTATCACTCGCTTAACCATGGAACAACTTGGCTAAGACGCGTAAAATGCGCGCCTCATTTCCTTAGCAGTCATTCGTCTTATGTCTCAAGCCTCGCCTTCCTCTAAACCTCTCGTCATAGTCGGCAGGTCCGGCGGTGTTGATTCCTCTGTCTCTGCACTTTTACTCAAACAGCAGGGCTATGAGGTTGAAGGCCTGTTTATGAAGAATTGGGATGAGGACGATGGCACCGAATATTGCACCGCCAAAGAAGATTTGGTCGATGCCGAGCGC
>SYDJ01000038.1 GCA_005801205.1 Gammaproteobacteria bacterium | reverse complement strand
TACGGCGGCACGGCCATGGTGACCTTGGGTTTGGGGTTAGGCATTTTGATGTCGGTCGCCAAAGCTAAACAGCTTGTGCAGTCGTGACGTCATTACCCTCCGCCTCAGTTGCAGGCATTGTTGGCGTTGGCAATATGGGCGGTGCGATGGCGCGTCGTTTACTCAGCCAAGGTTTTGTTGTGCACCATAATTAAGGTCGGGCGCTGCACTGCGGCAATCACATTGGCGATGGTAAAAGTTTTACCGGAACCTGTAACACCCAGCAAAGTTTGATGCGCTAAACCCGCCTCTATGCCCTGCACTAATCCAGCAATGGCTGCGGGCTGATCGCCTGCGGGTTTAAATTCACTCTGTACAACAAATTCTTTAGACATATTTTATTAATCAATAAAAGTAACAAGAAAATAAGCGCGTTAGGATAACAAACGCGCCCTGACAAGATGCGTCAGCAGTTAAACTTTTTACCCGCACAAGCTTGGGGTAACCACTCTTTAAATATTTCGGCGAGCTTTTTACTCGCAGGCCCTGCAAATTCTTTATCGGCAAAGGTCAAGTAGACAGCACCTTCACGCTCTGAGCCAACGTCAACCGGCAAATATTTTAAGGTGCCTGCGGCAATGTCATCGTTGGTGTAAGCGTCTGGCAGCCAAGCGTAACCTAGGCCCATGCGGATGGCATCTAGCGACGTTTTAATATGGCTTACCGTCCAACGCTGATCGGCTTCTTGCCAACCCACCGTATGACGGCGGTATTGCCCAGAGTCGCGCACAACAATTTGCCGATGCTGAAGCATATCTTCATAGGTTACGGGTCGCCCCAAGCGCTGCAAGGGATGATCGCTGCTGGATACACCGTGAAATACTGCCGTCATAACCTTCTCGCCAATAAACCCAGGCGGAACAAAGCCGCCAATCGCTAAATCAACTTGACGCTTTAGAAGCAAATCTTCTGTACCCGAAAGCACAGTTTCGTAGTATTCCACGCGGGTATCGGGGAAATCTTTGGCAAACAACGAGAGGCAATAAAGCACCTTGGCGGGCGGAATAATAATATCCACCGCCATTTTAACCATGGGTTCTACGTGAATCGCCAAGCATTCTGCCGACTTTTCCAAGCGCTCCGCCTGCTCTAACAAGAGCTTGGCGCGGCGATATAGTAATTCGCCCGACGGCGTCGCTACCGCTTTGCGCCCTTGCAGATTAAAAACCTTCACACCCAAGGCAGATTCCAACTGGGCAATTGCATAAGAGACTGCCGATTGGCTTTTATTAAGTTGCTCAGCTGCCTTGGCGTAACCACCAGCATCAATCACGGCCAATAAGGCGCGCCACTGCTCTAAAGTGACTTTATTTTCAGTTACGGCTGAGCTGCTAGGGGTATTCATGGTTATTGATCCAAATTTTCGATGATATCCCGCTAAATATCGCTATTTATCATTCGCTCGTCAAATCATTTAATAGCTTCATGGCCTTGAGCTTGAAATCAAGAGCGGCCTGAAACCAACAACTGACTAAAGCCTTAATGGCGAGGAAATTGAAATGAGCACTCTATTACAGATCAACAGCAGCCTATTTAACGACAACGGCAACTCAAGTACCCTGAGCAATGAATTTGTTCAAAGCTGGTTGGCCAAACACCCAGACGGCAAAGTAGTCGTGCGCGATTTGGCGAAAAAACCAATCCCACACTTGGATTCAACCATAGTGAGCGCCTTCTTCACGCCAGCAGAAAGCCGCACCACAGAGCAACAAGCTTTAGTGGATTTCTCAGATTCTCTAATTGCTGAATTAAATGGAGCAGATGCCGTTGTTATCGGCGTACCTTTGTACAATTTTGGCGTGCCATCAACACTGAAAGCTTACTTTGACCAATTGGCACGCGCCGGTGTAACGTTTAAATACACCGAAACTGGCCCTGTAGGTTTGTTGACCGATAAGCCTGTGCATATAATCGCCGCACGCGGTGGTTTCCATGTTGGCCAGGTATCTGATTCGCAAACCGGTTTCTTAAATACGTTTTTAAACTTTTTGGGCTTACGTTCAATCAACTACATTTACGCAGAAGGTTTGAGCATTAGCGATGCGAAAGAAAAATCACTCACTGTAGCGCGTGAACAAATTGAACTCTTGATTGAACAATCGACAGCGGCAGCCGCTTAAATCACCTAATCGCGCTATCATATGGCGACTGAGTTGACGAACCGACTAAACCAATTTAATCGAACATTTTTAACTATTGAGGAGCGCCTTATGCAAAAGCAACTACAGCAAATTATTCCCGCGCGCGGTACTAGCGATGGCGCAGGTGTGCGTATTAAACGCAGCCTTGGGCAAACACAACAGGCGCGCTTCGATCCTTTTTTAATGCTGGATGAATTCGGCTCAGAAAGCGCGAGCGATTATATTGCCGGTTTTCCTGCGCATCCCCATCGCGGTTTTGAAACAGTAACCTATATGTTAGACGGCCACATGTTGCATGAAGATCATATGGGCAACAAAGGCCACTTACGCAATGGCGATGTACAATGGATGACCGCAGGCCGGGGCATTATTCACTCCGAAATGCCACAGCAAGAGCATGGCTTAATGCGCGGCTTTCAGTTGTGGTTAAATTTACCTGCCGCTGAAAAAATGAAGCCTGCGCATTATCGCGATATTCCAGCGAATGAAATTCCAATCGCAGATTTAAAAAATGGCGGCTGCATAAAGGTGATCGCAAACTCTGCGGTCATTGATGGCAAAGTAATTAACGGCCCCATTCAAGGCTTAACAACTCAAGTGATATATTGGGATGTGCATTTGACATTCAACGGAAAGTTTGCACACGCAATACCAGCAACCCACAACACGTTTATTTATGTGTATGAAGGCGAGCTAGCCATTGGTGAAAATGCACGCAAGCTGGCCGCTGGCAATGCCGGATTATTAGGTGCCGGTGATGAGATTTCGGTAGAAGCTTTAACGGAAGATACACGCTTTATTGTGCTGGCAGGTATTCCGTTGAAAGAGCCAATTGCACAATACGGCCCTTTTGTAATGAATACGACAGAAGAAATTGAGCAGGCTATTCAAGATTATCGTAATGGCGTGCTGACGGATTAATATGGCCTTTTAGGGCGTTGAGTTATTCATTAACTCAACGCCTCCTCATCAATCTATTAAATTTTGAAAAGCGATTTCGAGGCAGCTTATGCAAGGCAAAAACTTTTGAGAAAGCGGGCAACTGCATGGATGCAGAAGGTAGAGCGATGCAGGCAGCCAAAGCCGAGTTATTGAAATAAATGAGCATTTCGAGAAAGTTTTTAACGCAGCAGAAGCAACGCAGATAGCTTTTCAGTTACCTACCCTTCGCATACGCCTGAATATATTCCTTCAGCAGCTTTTCATTATTTTTAACAAACGCAATATCTTCTTGCGGTGCCGCTAAAATGGCAGGGTCTGTTTTAGCGCGCAATGCTTGTGTGTGTTCAGCAGATAACTTTGCCGTTTCCTCTGTAAAAAAGTAGGCCGCAATCGCATTGCCTAACTTTGTGCTTAAACGCATATATTCGCCTACCGATTTCCATCCATGACGAATTGCGATTGCATTACTTGAATCCAATAATTTCTTCTGCTGCAAAAATGCGGTAATTTTTTGATCTTGCTCTGCCGCTGGCAGTGCATCAAATTTCTTTAAGTCATCTTCGGTTTTATGCATTTCATCCAAGATTTGAATAACACTGGTAAAATCACGGTTAGAATCCATCCAACGTTGAACTGATTGCACGGTCAAGCTTGAATTGTTGGGCAAAAACTGCGCAAAGCTCAGTGAGCTAGAAAAAAACAGTGCGAGCATTAATATTTTTTTTAACAACGACATCTAGGCTTCCTAAATTAAAAAATGCATTCTACAAATAGTATTTGAAATTTTTTCACATTATTAAATTACGTTTAATTTTGTATCGTCATTCCCGCGCAGGCGGGAATCCAGTCATGGTTTTGGGACACAGGGTGAAGTGGGTTTCAGATGCAGATGAGCCCGGGGCCTCCGGAAGCAGTGCTGTCACTGCCCTCTGACCCTCCCACACAAGGTGCAGGCACCAGTCTTGTGGTTAT
>SYDJ01000037.1 GCA_005801205.1 Gammaproteobacteria bacterium | reverse complement strand
CTCTACAGCGGCATGCTCAACCCCGAAGGCGGCGTGATCGACGATTTGATTGTGTATAACATGCCCCAAGATGTTTCAGGAGCCTGGTTTAGAACCGTAGTTAACTGCGGCACCCGCGAAAAAGACTTGGCGTGGATGACCAAAATCGCCGCTGATTTTAAGGTTGAATTGACCGAACGCGATGATTTGGCGATGGTTGCAATTCAAGGCCCAAAAGCCATCGAACTCACCAAAACCGTGGTATCTGCCGCGCGCGTCACCGTGATTGATAGCCTGAAAATATTCCAAGGCCTGCCCGAAGGCGAATGGTTTATCGCCCGCACCGGTTATACCGGTGAAGACGGTTTAGAGATTATGCTACCAAACGCAGAAGTAGAAGCATTCTGGAAAGCGCTCAATGCCGCTGGCGTACCTGCCTGTGGTTTAGCCGCGCGCGATACCTTGCGCTTGGAAGCCGGCATGAACCTCTACGGCCACGAAATGGACGATAGCGTATCGCCCCTCGCCGCCACTATGGGCTGGACGATTGCGTGGGCACCCGCCGAACGTAACTTCATTGGCCGCAGCGTCATTGAAGCCGAAAAGAATGCCGGCCCCGCGTTTAAATTGGTGGGCTTGGTATTGCGTGAGCGCGGCGTTATGCGCGCAGAGCAAGTGGTGTCGGTAGATGGCAGCGAGCAAAAAGGCGTGATTACCAGCGGGACATTTTCGCCAACTTTAGGCTATTCTATAGCCCTAGCGCGCGTACCTGCGAGCGTTGGCAGCCAATGCCATGTAGACATGCGCGGCAAGCAAGTATTAGTGGATGTGGTTGCGCCCAACTTTGTACGCAACGGCAAACCTCTCATTTAATTCTTAGGTAATAGGGAGCCGTCATCCTCGCGCAGGCGAGGATCCAGCTTTTAGTTTTGTCCACAATCAAAAGCTGGATACCCGCCTGCGCGGGTATGACGATGAGTTAAATTTTTACCTTAGTGGTAGCAGCCAATTTTATTTATTAACACTTATCGAATACATTTTTAAAGCACAGGAAACCATCATGAGCGACATCCGCAAAGAATTGAAATACCTCAGCAGCCACGAGTGGGCACGCGTTGAAGAAGACGGCACCGTAACCATCGGCATTACCGATCACGCACAAGATGCCTTGGGCGATGTTGTCTATGTAGAAACCCCAGAAGTGGGCAGCCGTGTATCTATCGGCGAAGAAGCGGGCGTAGTTGAATCTGTAAAAGCAGCGTCTGACATTTATTCATTGGTGACTGGTGAAGTTATCGCTGTAAACGAAGCATTGGCGGATGCACCTGAAACCGTTAACTCATCACCCTACGACGACGGCTGGTTCTTCCGCGTTAAGCCAGACGATTTGGCAGAGTTGGATGAAGCCTTGGATGCACACGATTACCGTGAGCTGATTGAAAGCGAAGAGTAATTTTTGCTATTCGAGCTAAAAAATTTAGTCAAAAAAAACGCAGCCTAGGCTGCGTTTTTTTGTTTCAGTGACTGCAATTAATCCACAATCGAAAATGTTTTTAAACTCTCTGCTGCTAAACGCAAAATGCCTTGATCTTGCTCACCACGCACGCCGCTGAAACCTAATACCAAACGTTCACCGCTGGCTGTTTTTGCTTCAAGCCCGCCAAGCCAACCGATAAATTCAGGGTGCGGAATACCGAATTTATCGGCATCTAAATCGCCGTTGTAAACCAGCTTTTCATAAGTGCCGGTCGCATAACCTGTTAACCAAACCTGTAAGGCTTTTTTTGAAGCTACCTGCGCAACTTGGCGCTGGCGAATGGGGTTATCGCCATACATACGCAGCACTGTATCGCCCGCTGCATTCATAATGCACAACACGCAATTGCCATTCGCGATCTGCAAATCTTCAGGTACCGATAAAATCTGCGGCAGCAAGCGCCCTACTTCATCAGTAATAGCATTACAAAGAGATTGGAATTCAATAGTAGCCATAGCCTTTGCTCTTGGTGAATTATTGTTAGGAAGATTTATATCAAAATGCGCATTAAAGGCACAGCAAGGAATTGTTTATATTCTTTAAGCAAAAGTGAATTCAGCGTTTGCGGTGAGGTGATTGTGGCAGCCTAACCAATAACAGCCGAATTCAACAACACCTGTAATTCAGGCAAATCACGTTCAATTGTTCGCCATACAATTTCATAATCTATTTTGAAATAACCATGGGCTAAAGAGTTGCGCATTTCATAGGCAAGCGAGAATGGAATTTGCGGGTTAGCTTCAACAAAAGCAGGAAAATGCTTAGATATATTGCGGCTGGCCTCACCAATTACCTCAATATTGCGTACAACCGCATCTTGAACGAGGGTGTTGTTTAGAAAAGCGAGCTCATCCATATCATCAACGTATTCATTAATACGGCGAATCGCATGAGTGATATGCGCCAAATACTCAATTAAATGCTGCTTATCGCGAGTCATACTGGAATTGCTTCTTTAATAATTTTATCGCGGAAGTTATCAGGCAATGAGTTGGGCGTTAATACATCAACACTGACACCCAGTAGCATTTTTAATTTATGACGAATCGCACCTATATCCATTAAAGATGTTTCTGTCGTTGGGTCTACCAACAAATCCAAATCACTCTCTTCGGTATCATCACCGGTTAACACAGAGCCAAAAAAACGGACATTAGTCACATGATGCGCTAATACAATTTGGCGAATGTTATCGCGATTTTTTTGCAAGGCTTCTGACGGACGCATAATTCACCTTTCGCTCATTAAGATTAAGACAACAATAGCACTAAATTGCGATATTCCCACAGACACTAACCACACGCCCAACACCCTGCACCCTCACATCAATTAACACATCCGGCTCGGGCAACACACCTTGCCCACGCTCTGGCCACTCCATTAAGCAAATACTGCCATCAGAAAAATAATCGCGAATGCCCATGTATTCCAATTCTTCTGGGTCGCCCAAGCGATACAAATCAAAATGGTAAACACGGCGTTCGGGGAATTCGTAAATTTCTACCAGCGTATAGGTTGG
>SYDJ01000036.1 GCA_005801205.1 Gammaproteobacteria bacterium | reverse complement strand
TACGGAGTCGCGCTCCAGGTTCAGTGCCATCCCGTAAACGCCGCCTTCAAATTCAATCATCTCGCCGTACATAACGTCGGCCAGACCGTGAATACGAATAATACCGTCAGTTACGGAAACGACAGTACCTTCGTTTTGAGCTTCTGTAGAAAATTCAAGACTCTCAATACGCTTCTTGATAATTTCACTGATTTCAGAAGGATTCAGTTGCTGCATGCTCTGTTCCTCGATCCTAGACTTAGGATTTCAATGCTTCGGCGAGTTTCGCCAAGCGACCACGGACTGAACCGTCGATTACCATGTCACCGGTGTGAATAATCACACCGCCCAACAGACTCTTATCAACCGAGCTGTTCACGTCAATCTTACGATTCAATTTGGCGCTTAGTGATTGAGCCAATTTGTTAATCAAGTCAACAGGCAACTCGTAGGCTGCTGTGATCTCAACTTCGATTGTTTTTTCTTGCTGGGCTTTCATCTTGGCGAACAAGTCGCGGATGTAAGGCAACAACGCGAGACGCTTGTTGCTAGCAAGGGTATGGATGAAGTTTTTAACTTTTTCATCCATTTTTTCACCACAAACTTGTACAAACACGGCAGCTTTTTGCTCTACAGTTAAACCAGATGCGCCTAGGGCTTTTTTCACCTGATCTTGGCCTGCAACGGCAGCTGAAACGTCCAGTGCTTCGAACCAAGACTGCAAGGTGTTTGCAGTCAAGGCGTATTCAAATGCTGCTTTAGCATAGGGTCTAGCCAAGGTGGTTAGTTCAGCCATATCAACCTCAATTACAATTCAGCAGCGAGTTTATTTACCAACTCGTTGTGAGCATTTTGATCGATAGAAGATCCGAGGATCTTTTCCGCACCAGCCAGAGCAAGAACCACTACTTTGCTGCGCAATTCTTCTTTCGCGCGGCTGGTAGCCTGTTCAATTTCTGCTTCTGCAGAGGCTTTAACACGACCAGCTTCAACAAGGGCTTTTGCTTTTGCTTCTTCAACAATTTCAATAGCACGCTTGTTAGCAGAATCAATAATGGCAGCAGCTTCTTTCTTCGCAGACGTCAGTTGCTCAACCACTTTTTGTTTAGCCAATTCAAGATCTTTCTCAGCTCTGTCTGCAGCTTGAAGGCCGTCAGCAATTCGCTTGGTACGCTCAGCCATCGCCGCAACAATGGGTGGCCATACAAAACGCATGGTGAGAAAGATAAAGATGGCAAAAGCCACCATTTGGCCAATTAACGTTGCATTAATGTTCACGTTTAAATGCCTTTATTAAAGGGAATTAAAGTTGTCGGCAACCAATTAAGCAGCAACAGCGAAGATAATGTACAAGCCGATAGCTGCACCAATCATTGGTACCGCATCCACAAGACCCATTACCACGAAGAACTGGGTACGCAACATTGGGATCAATTCTGGTTGACGAGCAGCGCCTTCCAAAAACTTACCACCCAAAATACCCACGCCGATTGCAGCACCAACAGCACCCAAACCAATTACTAGGGCACCTGCCAAATATAAAAAAGCTATAGCTTCAGTCACTGTATTTCTCCTACAAAGTTAAAGTTAAAAAGTTAAAACAAAAAAACAAAACAAACAAAAAATTAGTGCCCTTCATCCGTCTGATAAGACAAGCTCATGTACACAATGGTTAAAATCATGAAAATAAGCGCTTGCAGATAAATAATTAGTAAATGGAACAATGCCCAGAAAATTTGGAGCAAGCCGGCAAATGAAGCGAACACATAACCAGCACCATACATAATGGCCAGCAAGATGAACACAATTTCACCAGCATAAAGGTTACCAAACAGACGCAGACCTAGGGAAACTGGTTTAGCAATCAAGCCTGGCAATTCAAGGATAAGATTGAACGGAATAAAGAATGTTTGAATAACAACATTCTTGGAACTGAATGGGTGCATCGTTAATTCTTTGATAAAACCTATTGGGCCTTTTTGCGTAATGCTGTACCACAGAATAAGAATAAACACACAGAACGCCATACCCAAAGTAATGTTTGGATCTGTTGACGGCACCACTTTGAAGAACACTTCGTGTGGGTTAGCGCCCATTTGCACACCAATCCACTTTGCAATTTCGGGTAGGAGGTCAATGGCAAACAAATCCATGGCATTCATTAAGAATACCCAAACAAAAATCGTCAACGCCATAGGCGCAACCATTTTGTTTTTATAAGGGAACATACCCTTTACGTTTTCTTCGACAAACTCAACGGCCATTTCAACAGCGTTTTGCGCACCAGTAGGAACATCGCTGGTAATTTTTTTAGCAACACTGCGGAAAATCAAAAAGAATACGGTCGCTAAAACTAAAGACCAACCCATAGTATCGACGTTAACCGCCCAAAAACCCATAGATTTTGCTTCAGCTGCATTAGCGGCAAAGGTCCAAGTTCCATCAGGCAATTGACCATAGGTCAGATTGGTTAAATGGTGCTGAATATACTGTGATGAAGTGAGCGCCTCGTGGTGCTCAGCTGCGTGTTCAACGTCTGACATCTAGTGTTATCCCAATCAAAATGAAAAAACTTTTAGCATCAACCTCGGCGAGCGCTCTTACTTTTTAAAGAGCCGGCTGCGAGCCAAGGGATAAACCCACGCCATGGATTGCACCAAGACATAAGCTATAAAAATCAAAAGGGCATAGGTTGGTTGTTTAAATAGTGAAAACCGCGTGAAGACTACCAAGAAAAGCAGCGCAGTAACAACAAATTTACCAATCTCACCGACATAAAAGGCAGCCAACATTTCCCCCGGTGGTTTCCCCAACCCAGGGCGAAAGGCCACAATCGCAAGCCAAAGATTGGCTAACGAGCAAATCACTCCACCCACTAGGATTGCAATTGCGACTTGGCTGCTGAATACCAAACCAAAAAGACTCAGTACACAACTAGCGATAACTTGAGCGGCGACAATCTGTAACGCAAACGCGCGGCCTCTAGGTTCTACACTATTTGGCTTTGCGCGGGACGGGCTGTTAGAACTCGTCAATTTGCTTTTCTCTTGCATTATCAACCTAGGCTGTAATTGCTCTTTATGACAATCAGCCTTACTTCCGCTCAAATTTGGCGCAGGCATTATAGAGACTATAGATACACGCTTCAACCTCGGCATTTAGCCATTCTTTGCTAATTCAGCAAAAGGGGCGCACTTTAGGCGATTTTCAATAATGCCTATTGGATATGAATCAAAATGCCATCTAATTCGTCCAGAGAATTGTAACTAATTACTAATTTGCCTTTGCCTTTGGTGCCCTGCTGAATTTCAACGGCAGCACCCAGTTTTTCTGAGAGGCTGTTTTCTAACCGGCGGATATCGGCTGAAGGTGCCGCGACGGGATTCGCTTTTGCGTCTTTTTTGCCTTCCTGAAACACCCGCACCAAGGCTTCGGTTTGACGAACTGATAAGCCCTTAGCAACGATTTGGCGAGCAATATCACGCTGGGCATTGGCTTCCAGCGTGAGGATGGCGCGGGCATGACCCATTTCCAAGTCGCCATGCTCGAGTAAGGTTTTTACTTCTTCATTGAGCGCAATTAAACGCAGCAAGTTGGTCACAGTAGCACGGGATTTACCCACCGCTTGCGCCACTTCGGCATGGGTCAATTCAAATTCATCTTGCAAGCGCTTGAGGGCAACGGCTTCTTCAATGGGATTTAAATTTTCACGCTGGATGTTTTCAATCAGTGCCATAGCGATAGCCGCTTCATCCGGCACTTCTCGGATGACTACGGGAATACGGTCTAAGCCTGCAATTTGGGTTGCGCGCCAACGGCGTTCACCGGCAATAATTTCGTAGCGGCCTTCACCAATCGAACGCACCACAATCGGCTGCATAACGCCTTGGGCTTTAATGGATTCAGCTAATTCTTCCAGCGCTTCTTGATTCATATCGCGGCGCGGTTGATATTTTCCGCGTTGAATCAACTCAATCGGTAGATGCGCGAGTTTGCCATCGCGGTAGTCAAATTTTGTATCGGCTTCGCCAGGTACTACAGGCATATCCGGCGCCGGCGAAGTAACTCCAAGACCAGCACTTAAAAGCGCATCCAAACCTTTTCCTAAGCCTTTGCGTTTTATCGACATTCAAATAAACCTTTTAAATTTTTAGTGTGCGGCTTCAGCGGGTGAGGCTGACTTGGCTGCTGCTTCATTGCGGCGCAAAATTTCACCCGCCAACGCAAGGTAAGCAATAGCGCCTTTGGATTGGCGATCAAACGCCAACACTGGCATACCAAAACTCGGCGCTTCCGCAAGACGTACGTTACGTGGAATGCAGGTGCGATAAAGTCTATCGCCAAAGTGTTGCGTTAATTGTGCAGACACATCATTGGTTAAACTGTTGCGCGGATCATACATGGTGCGCAGCAAACCTTCGATTTTTAATTCAGGGTTCAACACGCGCTGTATTTGATTGATGGTGTTTACCAACGCCGACAACCCTTCCAACGCATAGTACTCGCACTGCATCGCAATAATCACACCGTTGCACGCTGTCATTGCATTGAGCGTGAGCATATTCAGTGAAGGAGGGCAGTCAATTAAAATATAATCAAAATCATCGCGCACTTGATTCAACGCATTTTGTAAACGGCGCTCTTTGTTATCAAGTGCAAGCATTTCAACTTCGGCGGCGGTTAAATCTCCATTTGCAGGTAAAACTTGATACTTACCACTTTCAGATAGCACTAAACAATCTTTGATATGTTCACGCTCGGTGAGTACATCATAAATTGATTTTTCAATTTCGTTTTTATTCACACCACTGCCCATAGTGGCGTTACCTTGCGGATCAAGATCCACTAACAAGACACGCTTTTTGGTCGCAACCAATGAAGCGGCAAGATTCACACAGGTGGTCGTTTTACCCACACCGCCTTTCTGATTTGCAATTGCGTATATCTTGGTCAAGTGAAAATCCTTTAACCACAAGGTGGTTTTCAGTATTTATGAATTCAGTTATTTTTTGGGTTGCAACACCAACAGGTGACGTTCGCCATCGGTTTCAGCAACATCTAATTTTATACTTTCAAGCAATACAATTTTGGCAGCGATGGGGGCAAGCTCATCTTGCGGATAAATTCCTTTCATCGCCAAAAATACACCTTCATTTTCCAACAAGTGCGCACAGCCATCTGTCATATCCTGAAGGCTGGCAAATGCGCGGCTAATAACTGCGTTAAATTTTTGCGCGGGTTGAAACTCTTCAACACGACGATTTTCTACGCTGACGTTTTCTAATTTCAATAGGGTTTTTACATGAAATAAAAACCGCGTTTTTTTTCCAGCACTATCGAGCAAGGTGAATTTTTTTTCGGGAAACATAATCGCCAATGGGATCCCCGGTAAACCGCCACCTGTTCCTACATCAATAACATGTTCAGTTGAATGCTTGCTCGTTAAAAAATAGGGCACAACACTCAAGCTATCTAACAAATGCCGTGCGACCATCTGGCGAATATCGCGAATCGCCGACAAATTGTAGGCTTTGTTCCACTTGTTGAATTCGCGGATGTAATTTAGCAAATTACTAATTTGCGGCTCGGCTAGGGCAACATTCATTTTTTTTGCGCCCTGAACAAGAATTTCACGCAAATCTTTTTCTAAATCACTCACTCGATAAAACTCTTTTGTTAATTGTTACTCGTTAGCAACGTGCCAGTTATCCCGCGAAGCGGAAAATTTATTTTTTACAGTGCCTTAATCAGGACGCTTGCTGCTCAAGGTCATCCGCAGCTTTCATGCGTTTCAACATACCGTGCTTTTTCAAATACATTAATAATTGCGAAATCGCCGCCGGTGTAATTCCCGAAATACGCTGAGCAC
This sequence comes from Gammaproteobacteria bacterium, assembly GCA_005801205.1. Classification (GTDB taxonomy): domain Bacteria; phylum Pseudomonadota; class Gammaproteobacteria; order Pseudomonadales; family Cellvibrionaceae; genus Cellvibrio. The sequence continues at coordinate 478 of SYDJ01000036.1, read as the reverse complement.
GCGCTAGCGTTTGCGGCCGCGCAGCGGACAATTTTTGTTTAACTTCGTTGGAAAGACCTTCCACCAAACTGTAATCAAAATCATCCGGCAAAATCGTATTTTCGTACGCGCGCAAGCGATCAATCTCTTCTTGCTGGCGATCAATGTAACCAGAATATTTTGCGGCAATTTCAATTTGCTCAGCAACATATTCGTCGTTGATCGACTCACCTTTTAAAAACGATTCGCCTTTCAAGGTTGCAACATCAGCGTAAGTTAACTCTGGGCGTTTTAACAAATCGAGTAAACTGTATTCGCGAATTAATTTTGTGTTGATAATCGCTTCAACTTTTTCGGCTTCGGGCGAACCGGCTTGAATCCAAGTGGATTTCAAACGCTCTTGTTCGCGCGCAATATTTTCGCGTTTCTCGCAAAAGGCTTGCCATTGCTCGTCACCGATTAAACCAAGCTCACGGCCTTTTTCGGTCAAACGTAAATC